>JBIKYW010000213.1:0-5754 GCA_044355055.1 Planctomycetota bacterium
AAGAAGATGCCCTGACCGAGGGCGCCGAGCTCGTGATCGACGAGGACGATCGCCGCGATCAGCACGAGCGCGATGACGATCGAGGCGCCTTCGACGAAGCCCATGCCCTGGGCCTCTTCGACGACCTCGACGTCCGCGGTCTTCGACGACTTCGCCGTCGACTTCTTGTCTGCCTTCGAGGGGCGGGTGCTCTTTGCCATGGTGGAACCTCTGTTCGTGGGGTTCGTTGGAACTGGGGTTCGAGGCTTAGAGGCGGGTCGAGGCGCTGTCGCCCGCGTTCATCGTGGTGCCATCCTTGGCGAGCACGACGAGGGCGGCGCAGGTGTCGTCCGTGACCGTCTCGACCTTGACCTGACCCTTGTAGGTCGAGCCCGCGTAGATCTCGAAGGTGTGGCCACGGGCGACGCCGGCGTTCTTGCCCTTGTTGAGGGCGACGAGGCCCGGCTTCAGGCTGTAGTCGACCTTGACGACCTGCGCCTCGATGAGCGGCACGGCGGTGACGTCACCCTCGGCGACGCCCGTGATGCCCTTGAGCGTGTCGTACTTGGCCTGCACGGCGGCGGTGGCCTTCTTCGACTGGGCGAGGGACTTCTCGAGGTCGGCGATCGCCATGTCGGCTTGGGTCTTGGCCTCTTCGGCGTCGCGCTGGGCGAGCTCGGCGGCCTCGGTCTTGCGCTCCGCGTCACCGCGGGCGGACTCGGCGGCGGCCTTCGCCTCGAGGGCGGCGGTCTTCTCGCGGTCAAGCTTCTCGAGTTGGCTCGACATGCCGGTCAGCGACTCGTTGATCTTGGCGACGTCGGCGCGCAGACCTTCGTTGGCGCGCTTGGCGGCGTCGAGGTCGCTCTGGAGGCGCTCGGCGTCGGCCTTGTACTGGCGGCTGTCGGCGAGCGCGGCGTCCTTGGCCGAGCGCTCGGTGGTGGTCGAGCTGTTGGCGGTGTCGAGGTCGCCCTTCAGGGTGCCCACTTCCTTGGTGAGCTTGGCGATCTCGGCGTCCTTGGCCTTCTTCAGCTCCTCGGTCTTGTTGAGGCTGTTCGCGGCCCACCCGAGGAAGGCGCCGGCGAGGACCAGGTTCAGGGCGAGGAGGATCTTACCGATGGTGCTCATACGTCTCCGGAAGAAGCGGGGGTTCCGTTCAGGCGTGTTGGTCCGCAGGGCGGGGCCGATCGAGCGGGACCTGCGGGGCGGATGTTGCCGCGCGAAGCCCTCTGCGATCGAGATGGGTGGGACAGTGGGGCGGGAGTATAGGGGCGCGAGTTCTCGGGGGTCAAGATCGCGCCGCCGTCTCTCTAGGGGTCCGTTTCGAGGTCCCGAGATCGACGGCATGGGTCTACCCCTCGGGCTCAGGTGGTAACCGCTTGCCCGCCGAAGGCTTGGCCCCCTTGGCGGGCTTTCCGCCGCCGCCTCCTCCGCCGCGCAGGGCGAAGAGCAGGAGCAGGGTCGGAACGACGGTCGCAAGGGCGAACCACAGGCGTTCGAGCCGCACGTAGGGCGTCGCATGCGAGCGGTCCGAGGACGTGCCGCTCGCCTCGAAGGGCGAGCGCGCGGCGCGCGGCACGGGCACGGTCGCCGCGAGGTAGCCGCGGACCATCTCGTCTTCGCCGTCGGCGTCGACGAGGCGCGCCACGTCGCGCCCGTCGGGCCCGATCACGATCGAGGTTCCCGACTGGGTCGCTCGCACGACCGACCGGCCGGTCGAGAGCGCCGCGAGCCTAGAAAAGGCGAGCATTTGCTCGCTCTCCTGCGTGCGCTCGAACCACGCTTCATTTGAAACGACGAGGTGGAAGTCGACGTCCGCGCGGCGCACCGCGTCGGTGAAGACGTCGTCGAAGGCGTTGTCGAAGCACACCGCGACGCCCATGCGGTAGCTGCGGCCGTCGCGGGCGGTGAAGGCGAGCACGGGGTCGTCCCCCACCGGCCCGAGGAAGTCGGGGATGTAGCCGGCGAGCTCCAAGATCACCTCGCGGACCATGCCGACGTGCTCGAGGCCGAGCATCGTCTCGGCGCCGGGCACGAGGTGGCGCTTGGCCGCGGGCCCGATGCGCTCCTTGCCCGGTCCGGCCCAGACCAGCGCCGCGTTTTGGAAGCGCACGCGCCCGTCGAGCGGTCGCAGGTACTCGGCGCCCGAGACAAAGACCGTCCCCTGCGGGAGCAGCGCCGGACGTCCGCCCGCCCCAAAGAGCAGACCATCGATCCAGTCGCGCTCGTTGGCCTGAGCACGCCGCGCCCAAGCCGCGTCGAGGCCCTCGCCGCGCCACGGATCGAGCCGCGTGCCCGACTCGAGCGCCGCGACGAGGTCCTGGGACACGATCGGGATGCGCAGCATGGTCTCGGCCCACGCGACGAGATCCGGCTCGGCGCCGCCCGCCGCGCGCGCGGCGGCGAGCCCCTCGCGCGTGAGTTCGAGCTGCTCCTCCATCATCGCGCGCGACTGGTTGCCCTGCTGCTTGCGCTTCTGCTCGAAGCCCGGTTGCACGAGGAGCGCCCGCGGGCCGTCGCTGGTCTCGGGAGCCGGCACGAGCTGCGACATCACGAGCGCGGCGCACAGGGGGAGCAGGCCGAGCGCGATCGGCCAGGCCCGCGTGCCCTTGCTCTCGCCGTCGACGGCCCGCCCCCACAGGTCCGCGAGCGCGCCGCCGAGGGCCGCGAGCACAAACGTGAGCCCGGTCGTGCCCCACACGCGCGCGGAGCCCGAGATCCAGAGCGTGTCGTGCAGGTGGGTGCCCAGACGCATCCACGAAACGCCGAACGGCGGCTCCAGCGAGGCGCGCAGCGTCTCGAACAGAAGCCATGAGAGCGGCGCCGCGAGCGCGAGCGGGACCTTGCGCCGCAGCGCGCGCAGCGCCCAGCCCTGCGCCGCGAAGTAGAGCCCGTGACCGGGGCCGATGAAGAGGAGCGTCTGCGTCGCGACCTTCGCAGCCCAGCTCATCACGAGGCACCAACCGAGAGCGGCGCACAGAAACTCGATGCCGCCCTTCCAAGCACCCTCGGCGGAGGCGTAGCGGGCCCAGAAAGCGACCGCGAGTACGGCGAGCGGCCACAGACCGCCGTCGGTGAGGATCCCCGGACTCGCCGCCCAAAGGAGCGCGAAGGCGGCGCACAGGCCGAGGAACCGGACCGGTCGAGAGACTTCCATGGAAGGGCGCGGAGACTAGCAGTTCCGGCGCGGAGATCCCCGCGCGGAATCTCGCGGCGTCGCTCCGCCGCGCGCTCAGCCGAGTGGACGGAACGCGAGCATGGCGCCCGCGTCGATCGAACGATCGGCGGGCTGCACGGCGAGCGCGTGGCAGCGCGAAATGCCGACGACATCCGCCGAGCCGTTCCAAGGCACCGGCACGAGCCGCGGTACTCCGTCGTCCCCGGGCTCGACCCGCACCGGCAGGTACTGCTCGCGCGGGTTGGTGCCGCGCGCCTTGCCCTCCCATCGTCCGAGCGGCGCGCGGGTGAGCACGTCTTCGCGGCGCTCGCCGCCCAAGATGCGCAGGGCGGGCGCGACGAAGACCTCGTGGTTCACGAGGCACGACACGGGATTGCCCGGCAGCGCGAACACCGGCACGGCGCCCGCGAGGCCAAACCACAGAGGTTTTCCGGGCTTGATCGCCACCTTGTGGAAGCGCGACGCGACGCCGACGCGCTCGAGGGCGGCGCCGACCAAGTCGTAGCGGCCCATGCTCACGCCCCCGGTGGTCAGCAGCGCGTCGCAGCGCGCGAGGGCCTCGGCGAAGGTGCGCTCGAGCTCGCGCTCGTCGTCGCGGACGACCCCGCGCAGCACGACCTCGGCGCCGGCCGCCGCCGCCATGGCCGCGAGGTGCAGCGTGTTGCCCTCGCGGATCTGGCCGCGGCCGGGGACGGCGCTCGGCGGGACCAGCTCGTCGCCGCTCGTGAGCACCGCGACGCGCGGGCGCCGCAGCACCGTGACGGGCTCGCAGCCGACGGCCGCGAGCAGGGCGAGGTCGACCGCGCGCACGCGGCGCCCCGGACCGAGCACGCTCTGGCCGACCGCGAGGTCGGATCCGCGGCCGCAGATGTGCTGGCCGACGCCGGGGCGATCGACCAAGCGGACCCGGCCCTCGCCCGCGGGCTGGGAGTGCTCGACGATGACCACGGAGTCGGCACCCCGCGGGAGCTCGGCACCCGTATAGATCGCCGCGCAGGTGCCCGGGGCGACCACCCCGTCGAAGGGCGCGCCGGCGCGCGACTCCCCCACGACGGGCAGGGTGGCCTCGCCCATGGCCGCGAAGTCCGCGCTGTGAACGGCGAATCCATCCATGGCGCTCTTCTCGAAGGGCGGAAGGTCCACATCCGAGGTCGCCGCCGCGGCCAGCACGCGCCCGACCGCGCGCTCGAGCGGCACGGCCTCGGTTTGGGCGAGGGGGGTAACGCTCCCTAGAATCTGCTGTAGCGCGTGCGCCGGGGTGAGCATGGCGAGGTCGGCAGTCTAGCCCGCCTCGACGCCCCGGGCCCTAGCGCCTCGCTCGAAGGACCCCTCGATGACCCGCCCCGCCCCCCGCCGCCTCGCGGCCCCGCTCCTCGCCCTCGGCATCCTCGGAGCGCTGAGCGCCTGCCAAAAAGAGGCCGCGGCCGAGACCGAGGCCCTCGCGGGCGCCCGCAAGCGCGAGGCGGTGCGCGTCCTGACCGAGGAGCTCGTCGAGCGCGAGGTCGTCCGCAAGCTCGAGACCACCACGAGGGTCGAGAGCGAGTCGGGCGTGCAGGTCTTCCCGCGCGCGAGCGGGCTGGTCACGGCCGTCGAGGTCGAGGAAGGAGCCGTGGTGGCGCAGGGCGCCGTGCTCGCGCGCCTCGACGACCGCGACGCCCGGCTGCGGCTCGAAGACGCGCGGGCGCAGCTCGTCGACTCGCAGGCGAACCTGCCCAAGCTCGCGCTCGCGGTGCGCGAGGCACAGGCACGGCTCGACGCGGCCAAGCGCAGCGCGGATCAGGCCCGGCGCGACCACGAACGCAACCTCGCGCTTTCCGAAGCGGGCGGCGATCGACCGGCGCTGATCTCGAGCAAGGACCTCGAGGCGAGCTCGCTGGCGCAGGACAAGGCGCTCGCGGAGGTCGGCCAGAACGAGCTCGCGCTCGAGCGCGCACGCGTCGAGGAACGCAACGGCGAGACGGCGCTCGTACGAACCAAGGTCGCGGTCGAGCGCGCCGAGCTCGAGCTCTCGTACACGCAGATCACGGCCTCGGTGGCGGGAGTCGTCGCCGAGCGCTCGATCAAGCTGGGCGACTCGGTCTCCCCGACGACGCTCGCGTTCTCGCTCACCGATCCCGAGCGGTTGCGCGCGGTGTTCTATCGGCCGCAGCGCGAGCTCGAGATGTTCCGCGCGGCGCTCAAGGGCGGCTCCAACGCCGAAGGGCCGCGCGCGGAACTCGAAGTGAGCGCGAGCGCCGAGGCGATCGCAGGCAAGCTCTTCGTCGGAACGATCGAGCGCATCGCGCCGACGATCGACGCGACGAGCGGGAACTTCCGCGTCACGGCGCGCATGCAGCCCGAGGATCGCGCGCGGAGCGGCGCGCGGCTCCTACCCGGCATGCTCGTGCGGCTCGAGATCGTGACCGACCGGCACACGCGCGCCCTCGTGGCGCCCAAGCGCGCGCTGCGACGCGAAGGAGATCGCAGCACGATCTTCGTCGTCGACGGCAACGTCGCGCGCGCGATCGCGGTCGCCGAGGGCTTCAGCGACGAGCAGGGCATCGAGGTGATCCCGCAGGGCGACGCGAAGCTCAGCGCGGGCATGCGCGTGGTCGTCGTCG
>JBIKYW010000214.1:0-5752 GCA_044355055.1 Planctomycetota bacterium
GCCGCTCGCGCCGCTCTCGGTCCCCTCCAGCGCTCCAAATTCGCTGCTCGCCGCCGACCCGCGGATCCAAGCCCTCGTCGATCAGGTCAACAAGACGAACCTGCAGTCTTGGGTGCAGTCCTACACGACGTACACCAATCGCGATTCGCAGAACCTGACGAACTACAACGCAGGCAAGGCCCAGCTTGTCGCGCAGCTACAGAGCTACGGCTACGCGCCCGTCAGCGAGAGCTGGAGCGCGTCGCACGGCACGAACATCGTCGTCGACATTCCTGGCGCGGTGACGCCCAACCGCTACGTCGTGATCGGCGCGCACTTCGACACACGCAACTACTCTGGCGGCACGGCCGCGGTCGGCAGAGGCGCAGACGACAACACGAGCGGCAGCTCGGCCGTGCTCGAAATCGCACGCATCCTCGCGTCGTCGAGCACGACCTTCGCCAACTCCGTGCGGCTCGTCTGGTTCTCCGGCGAGGAGTACGGCCTGCTCGGTTCGGGCGCCAACGCCAACAACATGCTCGCGCAGGGCAAGCAGGTCGTCGGCATGCTCAACATGGACATGATCGCGTATCGCGCGAGCACCGACGTGCGCGACTGCGACTTCGCCACGAACAACACCTCACCGGCGCTCACGGCTTTCTGCCAGCAGACCGCGCCGCTCTATGTCGCGAACTGGGCCGCGACGAGCGGCAACTTGAGCGCTGGAAGTTCCGACCATGCGTCGTACAACTCCGCCGGTATTCCCGCGGCGTTCTTCTTCGAGGATCTGACGCAGTATTTCTCGCAGATCCACACGAGCTCCGACGCGTACCCGACGTCCACGACGGACTTCGACCTCGCGCAGATGATCTGCAGGGGCGTGCTCGCCTGCGGAGCGACGCTCGCGGATCCGGTCGATCTCTCGATCGCGCACACGGAGCTTCTCGATACCACCGACGCGCTCGGGCCCTACATCGTGCAGGCCGATGTGCAGAGCTGGTACGCCTCGACGGTGAGCAGTGTCTCACTGAAGTACCGCGTGCGAGGCGCGGCGACTTGGAGTTCGACTGCCATGGTGAGCACCGGCGGCGTCGGATGGCGTGGATTGTTGCCCGCGCAGGGCTCGCCTCGCGTGATCGAGTACTACATCGAAGCGCTCGACAACCTTGGAGCCGTCGAGGTAGCTCCCAAGGGTTCGGACACCGGCGGCACGCCGTACGACTTCTTCGTCGGCACGCGCACGGTGCTCTACTCCACGGGCTTCGAGGAGGCCACCGACAGTGGATGGACTCACGCGCAGGTCGCTACGCAAGACGACTGGCAGCGTGGCGTGCTCTACGGCAAGGCAGGCGATCCGGCGACGGCCTTCGCCGGCACGCGCGTGTGGGGCAACGACCTCGGCCCGACGGGGTTCAACGGCTCGTACGCGAACAACGTGAACAACTATCTGCGCTCGCCCGTGATCAACTGCTCCGGAGCACAGCAGGTGTTTCTCGAGTTCCGTCGCTGGCTCACGGTGGAGTCTTCGCAGTACGACCAAGCGCGCATTCGTGTCAACGGTACGCAGGTGTGGATCAACCCGAACACCGCCGATCTCATCGACACCGCGTGGGTTCCGTTCCAGCTCGACATCTCGTCGCTCGCCGCGAACAATCCCAGCGTGCGGATCGAGTTCAGCCTGCAGTCGGATGGCGGACTGGCCTTCGGCGGCTGGAACATCGACGAATTTGCGTTGGTTACCCTCGGAGCGGGCAACAGCACGTGCCCCGCGCCCAGCGTGTACTGCACGGCGAAGACCAACAGTCAGGGCTGTGTGCCGCAGATTTTCAGCAGCGGCAGCGCGAGCGCGACGAGCGCGGCGGCGTTCACGATCACGGGCGCGAATGTGATCAACCAGCGCTCGGGGCTTCTGTTCTACGGCTTCGCGTCGGGATCGACGATCTTCCAAGGTGGCACGAAGTGCATCGGCGGGACGCCCAAGCGCTCACCGCTCGTCGACTCCGGCGGCAACGTCGGCCCTGACGACTGCTCCGGTATCCTCTCTTTCGACTTCAACGCTCGCATCCGCTCGGGAGTCGACCCCGCGCTGTTTGCGGGCAATACGGTCTATGCGCAGTGGTGGTACCGCGACGGCGCGGATCCGCAGGGGTTCGGGACGGGTCTCTCGAACGCCGTGTCGTTCCGCATCTGTCCCTGAGCGCTCGCTTCGCGGCGCGTGACCGCTACAGTCGCGCGCCATGACCGCGTTCCCCGACCCCGACGAGTTCGTCTTCGTCCCTGCGCTCGAGACGCAGTTCGAGGAGATCCTGCTCGAGCTGCACGCTCTTGGCCGCGAGCGCTTCGTCGACGCGCCCGATGCGCTTTCGCTCCCCGGGCACGACTACGACGAGCGCGGCTGGAAGTACTTCACGCTCTTCGGCAGCGACCCGCGCTGCGCCGTGAACCGTCGCGCGTGTCCGCGCACCGCGCGCGCATGCATGCTCGTCCCCGGCCTCTTGAACGCCGGATTCTCGCTCTTTCTGCCTGGGACGCGCCTTGCGCCGCACCGCGGAGAGCTCGCGGGAACCTTACGCTGCCACCTGCCGCTGATCGTGCCCCGCGGCGATGTCGGGATCCGCAGCGGTGACGAGGTGCGACGCTGGGAGCGCGGCCGCGCGCTCCTCTTCGACGACTCGCGCGAGCACACCGCGTGGAATCTTGCCGAGAGCGAGCGCGTGGTCTTGCTCGTCACGTTCCGCGCCTAGCCGCCTTGCTCGGATGCGCGCCCTGTCGGGCCAGTTCACTTCGGTGCTGCGACCGCGGCGATGATTCGCAGTGGGCCGCCGGTGCCGCCGGCGATCTTCATCGGCAGGGCGAGCACGAACGCGCCCCGCGGAGGAAGCTCGCCGAGGTTCGCTACGTTCTCGAATCCGCACACGTTGCGCGCTGCAAGGATACGGTGTGTTTGGAAGTCCGTGCTCTGTCCGAAGTCGACGCTCGGGGTGTCGAGGCCGACTGCGCGTGGGCGTCGCTCCTCGACGAGCCAGCTTGCGAGCGATGGATCGATTCCGGGGAAGTGAAGCTCGGGGATCGCCTCGTTTCCGCGCTTCGGTGTGCCCAAGCACTTGATGCGGTCGTCGTAGTAGCGATCCCAGCCGGTGCGGAGCAGGACGATCGCGCCTTCCGGGATCGGACCGTGGCGAGTCTCCCAGTCATGCACATCTTCAACGGAGACCCGATAGTCCGCCTTCTCACCGACGCGCGCGCTAACGTCGATCACGCACGCCTCGCCGATGAGGCTCTCCAACGGAACTCGGTCGGTCGAGAGCCCACCTTCGTGGAAGTGCACGGGTGCGTCGAGGTGCGTTCCACCGTGTTCTGGAGCGCGCAGCGCATTCGAGCTGTAGAACCAGCCGCCGGGAGTCTGGCCTCGGTACTGCACTTCGAGCTCGAAGCCGAAGGGATTGTTGGGCCAGTAGATCGTGTGCTCGTCGAACGCATGCGTCAGATCGATCCAGCGGACGTGCTCTAGATCGGTTTCAGTCTTCGAAGACCTGCAGGCGGTTGCGATTGGGAGCACGAGCAAGAAGGAGAGGAGCTTCATTGCGCGAGAGCATGACATCCGAGTCGCTCTGCTGCACTCGACGGCAGATCGCTCGGTGCTTCGCTAGTTTGCGTCGTTTCGTGTCTGGCACCACGCCCGCCTACTTTGATGGCGGTGCTCGAGATGTGGCCTCACGGGTCACCGATCACGAGGCCGTTCAGCACGGTGCTCCGCGGCGCTGGCGGTCCCACGCGACCGCGAAGACCGCGAGGAACACGAGGTCGACCCATGCCAGCGGGACCCACAGTGCCGGCAGTCCGCCCGTGAAGTAGTGGCCGAAGACCGTGATGCAGTAGGCCACCTTCAAGCCCATGCCGTAGGGGATCAAGTTTCCATTGCGAACAGGGTCGAGCGCGATCTGGAGGAACAGCGCGCCGAACACGAGGAGCAAGAGCGCCGGGAAGTGGAGATACGCCCAGTGGTTGGGAGGCTCGATTCCGGCAGCCGTGAAGATGCGGGGACCGGCGAGCAGGAAGGCGAGGCCGAGCAGCAGGTCGTAGAAGCCGCCGATCCAGAAGATGGCGCGTGTCCACGGCAGTTTCATGGGGAGACTCCTTCGTGCTCTCTCTCGCGCGCCACCGCGCCGTGTCGCAGTCGGCCGCTCGTCGGGTCTCGGAATCGAGTTGTGCGTACTCGAAAAAGAAGACACCCCTCGCACGAGCTGGGGCTCGTGGGAGGGGTGTCCGGCTTCGCGGCGCTCCTGAATCACCGCGCGCCTGCGGCTGTCGCCCTGCAGCCTGTCAGGGCAGGTTGAAGTTGAGGATCGAGTTCGTGACGTGCGGAGCCCCGATGCGAATCGCGGCACTCGTCGGCGAGGTGTTGCAGCTGCCGTAGTCCTCGAACTGGCGGCCGAGCGTCGTGCCGGCCCAGTCGAAGGCCGGGAATCCGCCGATCGTCTCGCTGCCTTCGTACCACTCGGTCGTGACCGCGCCGGTGCAGCCGTTGACGAGCTGCATGCTGCCGAAGTCGAACAGCACCGTCTCGATGCCCGGGAAGACCGCGGGGTTGTTCCACGTACCGATGCGCTTCTGGGTGAAGCGGTTGTTCGGAGTCATCATCACCTGCGTTCCGCAGATGCCGCTCGCCGTGAGGAACGTGTTGATGAACTGTCCGGCAGCGGGCGCCACGTTCGCGCACAGGCAGAAGGCTGCGAGCGCCGTGAGGCTGCCGTTCGCCGGCTCGCGGTAGGTGCAGACGTTCGTGCCCGCGGCCCAGTTGTTCCAGCGGATCGAGCCCTGCACGATCGGACCGTTGCTGATCGGTGTGTTGACGGGCGTCGGCACGAATCCGGTGCCGGGGCCGACGATCGAGAAGCTCTTGGCGGGATCGAATCCGCCGGCGGGAGCCGGGCGCGCGGAGGCGGGGGTGTGGTGGATCTGATCACACTCGTGGCTCACGGCCCACGCGACGCTCCACTGACCCGTGGCGCAGTCGAGCGCGTAGTCGATGTGGCCCGAGACATACAGCCGCGAGTACGTGCCGAGCGAGGCGGGGCGGTCGAGCGGCGTCATCGGAACCGCGGCGGACGGGACGAGGTCGCCGTTCACGATGAAGCGCCACACCGTCAGGTTCACCGCGCCGGGGATGCTCGACTCCTGCCAGTTGCGCGAGTACTGCGCGCGCAGGCCGCCCGACCAGTGCAGCACGCCCGTGGGGCAGTCGCGCAGCTGGAGGCGAATGTTGTATTGCCCGCAGTAGACGGCGCCCGCGAGCGAGAGCGGCATCGGCTTGCCGAGGTCGACGCAGTAGAGCTTGTTCAGCGCGAGGTTGCAGTTGTCGAAGGCGAGCCAGCGCGCGTCGGTCCCGAGGATCTTCGGGAAGTTGGGCAGGACGGCGCTCGCGGGGGCGCAGCAGGGCCCGCCGTCGAGGTTGTCCGGGCCGCACTGGGCGGCGGCGGGGGCCGTGGTGAGGGCCGTGGCGAGTCCGAGGGCGAGGGCGATGCGGGAGAGGGTCGAGAACATGGCGAGGGGTCCTTTTCGAGGGGTTTCAGGAGTGGGTCGGAGCGACCTACACCACCCAAGTGAGCCCTCGGGCGAGGGCTGGACGTGAATCCGTGGATTTCCGAGACGACTCGGGCCGGACCCGTACCCTGGGCCGAGTTCCGAGTGGATCCGGCGCGTTGTGAGGCGTCCAATGCCGCCGTGCACGCCTCACCCCTCCTCCTGCTCTCGGTGTTGATGCTCGTGGCCT
>JBIKYW010000215.1:0-5749 GCA_044355055.1 Planctomycetota bacterium
AACGGTGCTCTGCGTCGGCGAAGTGCGCAGCGATGATTTTCCTCTCGTGCAGCCGCTCGACTCCAGCTTCGAGGGCGATTCGGAGGGCTTTTTTTCGAGGCTCTCGGCGGATGGAACGGTGCTCGTACGTTCCAGCTTCTTCGGCGGAACGGAAGCCGACCGCGTCAGCGCCGTCGCCACGGATTCGGTGGGTCGCGTGGTCTTGGGCGGGGACAGTTGGAGCGAGGACTTGCCCACGACCGTCGGCGCGTGGAGTCCGGCGCCGAACCAGTCCGCGGCCGGAGCGGCTCGCGAAGCATTTCTCGCGCGTCTTCCGGCGACGCTCGATCAGTGGGAGTACGCGACGTACTTCGGTTCGCGACAGGGCGACACGCTGGAGTCGCTCGCGCTCGACAGCCGCGATGAAGTGACGTTCGGCGGCGTGACCTACGGTCCGGGGTTGCCTGTGTCCGCCGGCGCGTTTCAGCCGGACTGGAACGTGCTCGCGCTGAGTCAGGGATACGTCTCGCGTCTCGCGCTCCTGCTCACGCCGATTCCCTTTGGCAAAGCGACGCTCAACTCACTCGGTGGGCGCGCACAGATCCGTTGGCAGGGCTTTGCGTCTGCAAGCGAAGGAGGTTTCCGCGTCGGTGTCGACGTCGCTGCGCCGCTCGCTTGGTCGCAGGTGATGCGTAGCACGCAGCGGCAGAACCTGCCGTTTCTGGGCGGACGTATGTACCTCGCGCCTCCGCTGAAGCGTTACCCAAGAGTGAAGACGGACTTCCTCGGTTACGCCATGCGCGACATTCCGATCGAGCCGTGGCTGGCGGGGCAGACGCTGTACTTTCAGGTCTGGTACGAGGATCCCGGTGGCCCGCAGGGTGGTGCGCTCTCGGACGCGTTGTCGGTGCTCGTGCACTTGTGAGCGAACGGCTCAGCGGAAGCCGCGCGCGCGCGGACGCGCGGTCGGCTGTGCGACACGTTCGCGGGAGCCGCGCTGGGCGCCGCCCTCGTGCTCGGCCCAAGTCTCGCTGACGAGCGGAGACTCGCGTCGCCCCTGCGCGCGCTGGAGCTGTTCGAGTTCCTTCGCGGAGAGCTGCGAGCCGAAGATGCCGCCTTCCTCGCGCAGCGACGCGTTGAGCTCCTTCCACAGCTCGCGCACGAACGGCCACCACAGCGGCGTCGTCAGCGCGATGAGCGCATACTTGACGGGCTCGCTGTTGAGGCTGAACGAGAAGTCCATAGCGTCCGGATGGTATCGACTCGGACCTCGCCGCGCCTTGTGTGGCGGGTCGGAAGAAAGTTCAACCCGCGTCCGTGGGCCGCGCGAGTGGGCGCAGGATCGGTGAGTCGTGGGGGGCAAGGTGCTCCCCACAGCGTTCGAGGAAGCGCGCGAGGAGCGCGGGGCCCACGGGGCTCAGGATCGACTCCGGATGGAACTGCACGCCGAAGCGGGGTTGCTCGCGGTGGCGCACGATCATCGGGAGGCCCGCGAGGGTCCAGCCTTCGAGCACCAATGCCTCGGGCCATGGCTCGCGCAGCGCGGCGAGCGAGTGGTAGCGACCTGCATCGAAGGGATTGGGCAGGTCCGCCAGCCAGCCGCGGGCGACGTGGTGCACCGCACTCGCGCGGCCGTGCACGGGCGTGGGATCCTCGCTGACGATCGCTCCGTAGTGCTCGCAGAGGGCTTGATGGCCGAGGCAGACGCCCAAGATCGGCAGCGAAGCCGGAGCGTGGGTGAGCAGCGCGTGGCACAGGGTTGCGTCGCGCGGCTTTCCGGGGCCGGGGCCGAGCACGATTCCGCGTGGAGCCAACGCGAGCGCCGCGGAAGCGTCGAGGGAATCGCTGCGCACCACGCGCACCTCGACCCCGCGGGCCTGCATCGCCTGCGCGAGGTTGAACGTGAACGAGTCGTAGTTGTCGATCAGGAGGATCACGGCTTGGGGCGCATGGCTCGCACGTCGCCTTCCCTCACGATAGCTTTCCTCCATGCGCTCGCACCGCAACGCTCGACGGTCCCTTGCGATGGTTCTGTCCGCCGGCCTTTTCGTCGCGTGCGGCGACTCGACGCCGCGCCCCGAGCCTTCGCTCTTGGAGCAGGCCGGAGAGAAGTTCGAGCGTGCCGGGGAAGAGCTCGAGCGCGCGGCGCAGCGCGCGAGCGAGGGGTGGGAGCGGGCGGTCGAGGAAGCCGACGCGGCGATCGAGCGCGCGCGTCGCCGATTCGGTGGTGAGAGCGGCGCGGCGGAGCAGGAGATCCGCACGGCGCTCGATCGACTCGGCTCGGAGCTGGAGCGAGGGCGCGAGAAGGCGGGCCGCAAGGCGGACGAGGCGCGCGAGCGCTTGGAGCGCGAAGTGGAGGAGCACCTCGCGACTGCGCGGCGCAAGCTCGACGAGCTTCGGAACGCCGGCGAGGACGACTGGCAGCGGCTGCTCGATGAACTTTCGCAGGAGGCGAGCGAGGCCCGCCGTAGCCTGGAGCGCGCGGCGGGACGCTAGCGGACGAGAGGGGGGCATCCGCGGGCGCACGAGGCGCGTAGAGCCGGTTCGGAGCGGGAGCTCCGAGGCGTTGCAGGGGTTCCGGGGGCTTGAGCCCCGCGACGTTTCGCCCAGATTCGCACCTTCGACGCGCGTGGCTCCAACGCGCTCCCTTCGCCCTCCGTACGCACCCACCATGAATCACGCTCGCCCGTCCTCGCTGTTTCGACCTGCGCTCGCCTGCCTCGGACTCGGCCTGTGCGCGCTCGCCCTCTGGCGCCTCGCGCCTCCCGGTCACGCCGCGGCCTCGGAGCCGATTCCGTCGGGGCTCGCCGTGCCGAGCGCGGAGCGGATGGCGGAGCTGCGCGACGAGGAACGCGCCACGATCGACCTCTTCAAGCGCAACTCGGGCGCGGTGGTGCACATCACCAACAAGGCCCGCGTGCAGCGCTTCCTGCGCAACCCCGTCGACATGCCGGTGGGCACCGGCACGGGATTCTTGTGGGACGAGCAGGGTCACATCGTCACGAACTACCACGTCATCGAGGCGCAGGCGCGCGAGTCGCGCTTCTTCGTGCGCTTCGTCGGCGACGAGCGCGAGTACGAGGCCGAGATCGTCGGCAGTGCGCCGCACCGCGACCTCGCGGTTCTGCGCCTCGTAGAGGCGAAGCAGATGGCCGCGCGGCCGATCGCGGTCGGAACGAGCCAAGAACTGCAGGTCGGGCAGGCGGTGTTCGCCATCGGCAATCCTTTCGGACTCGATCAAACGCTCACGACGGGCATCATCAGCGGGCTCGGGCGCGAGATTCGCTCGGTGACCGACCACAAGATCTCGGGCGTGATCCAGACGGATGCCGCGATCAATCCCGGCAACTCGGGCGGGCCCCTGCTCGACTCGCGCGGCCGCCTGATCGGCGTCAACACCGCGATCGTCAGTCCGTCGGGCGCCTACGCGGGCATCGGCTTCGCGGTGCCGGTCGACACGGTGCAGCGCGTCGTGCCCGAGCTGATCGAGCGCGGGCGCGTGCGGCGGCCGGGGCTGGGCGTGGTCTTGCTCGATGCGGGCGTCGGCGCGCGCCTCGGACTCGAAGGCGTGGGCATCGAGCGCGTGGGCGAAGGCAGCGCTGCGGAGGCGGCGGGGCTGCGCTCGGCCACACAGTCGCGCAGCAGCGTGCGCGTCGACGAGATCGTGGAGCTCGACGGGCAGTCGATCCGCTCGCAGCAGAACCTGTTCGACGCGCTCGACTCGCGCGAGGCGGGGGACATGGTCGTGCTCAAGGTGCGGCGCGACGGCGAGCTGCAGGAATTCACGGTCCGGCTGCAGTGGATCGAGTGAGCGGGGCGCGCGCTTGGATGGCGCGCGGCGCTCCGTAGACTCATGCGGCGGCCTTCGCGCCGTCTCGGATGACGCGCCCTGCAACCACGCCCGTCGAACTCGGCTCGACTCCTGCGCTGCGCGCGTCGCATGCGTGGTGGCTTGCGGCGGTGGTGTGCACTTGCAGGCTGCTGCAGGGCCCGGCGTTTCCGATCTACGACGACGCGTTCATCACCTACCGCTACGCGCTGAATCTGGCGCTCGGGCGGGGAATGGTGTTCAACCCCGGCGCGGATTGGGAACCCGTGCTCGGCACGACGACGCCGGCCTACTCGGCGCTGCTCGCGGTGCCCGCGTGGCTCGGGCTATCCATCCCGCTCGCGTCGGTCGCTCTCAACGCCCTCGCGGACGCACTCTGCGCCTTTCTGATCGCGCGGCTTGGAGCATCGCGGCCGGTCGCAGTCACGGTCGCGCTGCTCGCATTTGCTGCACTGCCCGCGGTGAATCGTGTGAGTGCAGGGGGCATGGAAGCGCCGCTGTTCGCGCTGCTCGCGGTCGGCGCTGTCACCGCCGTGCGCAGCGGACGGTTCGCACTCGCAGGCGTCGCGGCCGGGCTCGCCTGCACCGTTCGACCCGAGGGTGTCTTGCTCCTCGCGGTGCTGGCGATCTTCGAGTTCCGCAGCTGGGGCTCGCTGCTGCGCGCCGCGGCGCCGGTCGCGGCAATCGGGCTCGCGGCGTTGCTCGTGCTCGGCGCGTACTACGGAGATCCGATTCCGCAGTCCGTTCAGGCCAAGGCCTCGAACCATGGCCTCGGCTGGGATGTTTCTCGGGTGCTCGAGGTCCTGCAGCGCGGCGTCGTGCCGTCGCCGGAGATGTGGCTCGGGTTGCCGCTGGCCGCCATCGGTCTCGTGCTCGCGTTCACGAACGCAAGCACGTGGCGTGCGGTGATGGCGTTCGGCGCGGCGATGCTCTGTGCCTATGCCCTCTCTGGCGCGAAGACGTGGGGCTGGTACTTCTACGTGCCCTTGCTCGCTTGGTGCTTGGCTCTCGGCGAAGGCGCCGAGGCTGCGCTCTCGGTCGTCTGTCGGGGTGCTGCGCTCCCAAGACGCTGGCTCACTCCCGTTGGGATCGGGCTCGGATTCCTGGCGGTCACGGGCAGCGCCGTGCTCGGGCGCGTGGTTCCCGCGCCCGCGAGCGACGGCGTCTATTCCGCGATGGCTCAGTGGTGGAATGAGCCGCAGGCGGCGGAGGCACAGCCCTCGATTTGCGCGAGCGACATCGGCGCGGTCGGCTGGTTCAGCGGCGCGCGCATTCTCGACAGCGAGGGACTCGTGTGGCCCGCGGCCCGAGAGCACGCGAGGCAGGTCGACGTGGTCCGCGCCTATCGTCCCGACGGTGTGCTCGTGGTCGTGAATCGGGCGCGCATGCTGCCGTTCCTCGACGATCCGATCTCGGGCGACTACGAGCCCGTCGCACGCTTCTCCACCTATGGACTCACGCGCGACGAGGTGGACCTGCATCCGGCTCGCGAGGCCCTCGTCGACGGCTGGGTGCCGGACTACATCCTCTTCCGTCGCCGCAATTGACTCGATTCAGCGCTCGTCCGCGTAGCCGAGCTCGGCTAGGGCTCGACGCTCGGCGGTGTCGAGTGAGCGCGCACCTTCCGGTGCCTCGAGTGCGCGGGCTGCGCGCTCGGCCTCGCTGCGCAACCGTGCGAGTACCTGTGGCTCGGAAGCGGAGATGTCGACGAGCTCGCGCGGATCGCTCCGCAGGTCGAACAGGGCAACTTGCTGCGTCGCGGGCGTCGCGCACAGCTTGAAAGGTCCGCTGCGAACCCCGACCTGCCAGCGCTCGGGCCTCCCCGGATAGTGACGCGAAGTGCTCACGAGCATCCGTGATGCGTCGAGCGACGCGCCGCGGAGGGCAGGGGTGAGGGAGAGTCCCGCGGCGCGTGGCAGAGTTTCCAGCCCGACACCCTCG
>JBIKYW010000217.1:0-5737 GCA_044355055.1 Planctomycetota bacterium
GCGCGAGAGCGACTACCAAAGCGTGCGCGCGGTCGAAGACACACGCTGGGGCGAACCGCTGCGCCTTTTGCAGGTGAACGAGGGACTCGACTCGTTCCAGTCTGTCTGGATGGCGCGCGAAGGACTGCTCGGGCCGGGCTACTACTACGACCTTTTCGCGCTTCCGGCGTGGTGGAGCCGCGCGCGCGAGCGCTGGCGCGTCGCCGTTCTCGGACTGGGCGCTGGCACTACGTTTCGCGTGCTGCGAGGCGCAAGCCCCCCCGATCTCCAGCTCGAACTCGTCGGGGTGGAGCTCGACCCCGCGGTCGTCGAACTCGGCGAGAAGCACTTCGAGCTCGACGCCGCGCGGGCGCGCGTCATCTCGGGCGTCGACGCACGGGCCGCGCTGCGCACGCTCGAGCGCGACTTCGACTTGATCGTGCTCGACGCCTACGCGCGACAAGTCGAGATCCCGTACCACCTCTCCAGCGAGGAAGCCTTGCGCGAGATGCGCGAGCATCTCACGCCCGGCGGCTGGCTTGCGATCAACGTCGGCGGCTTCGGCTTCGACGATCCCGTGGTCGCCGCGCTCGGAGGGACGCTGGCGCGCGTGTTCCCCGGCGCGATCGCCTATCGAGTCCCCGCGTCGCGCAACTTCATCCTCTTCGCACGCCGTGACGCGCCCGTGCCGCAGCCCTCGGACTCGGAGTTCTGGTTCGAAGGCGCCATTGCGACGGCTCTGCTGCCGGCGCTCTCGCTCCCCAGCTCGTCGACGCGCCTCGCTCCCTGCGGCGACGACCGCGCGCTCACCGACGATCGCAATCCCATCGACGAGCTGCAGATGCGCTCGCTGGAGCAGGCCCGTGCGCGCCTCGCTGCGACTCACTAGCGCGCTCGCGTGCGTGCTGCTTTCGCCCACCCTGCGCGCGCAAGCCGAGGGCATCGCCGAGCTGTTCGCCAAGGGGCGCTACGATCTCGCACTCGAAGCGAGTGAGTCGATCACGGACAGCGTGCTCGCGGCCGAGTGGCGCTTTCAAATCCTCCATGCGGCGGGGGATTTCCCCGGAGCACTCGCGGCAGCCCGCGCCGGGCTCGTGCGCGATCCCGACAACCTGCGGCTCTATCAGAACGCTGCGACCGTCGCCCTGACTCTCGGCGATGGCGCAGCGGCAGGCGAGCTGTGTGAGCGCTGGCGCGGCTCGATCGAGCGCAGCGGCTCTGCCGAGACGCGCGCCAGCGACCTCGCGCGCGTGGAGCGCTTCCGGCGCGACGCACAGGGACTGCAATCGCTCGATGCGCAGGCCGAGACCGCGGCAGATCGAGCGCGCTGGGTCTCCCTCGCGCTGCTTGCGGGAGCCCTCGCCGCGCTCCTGCGACTCGCACGTCGCTAGAGGCGCATCCGCTGGGCTCGCGGCGCATCCGCGCGCGTCACGGTGGAGCGGCAGGCTCCCTCCCGAAAAGGCTCGGGCCCGGTCCGCGCGCGAGGCGACGGACCGGGCCCGGAGCAAGTCCGACCTCGAATCAGAGGATGTCGAGGATGCCCGTACCGGCGGACGGCGACGTCAGCGTCGGCGTGTTCGCGCGGTAGTTGATGTTGACCGAGATCTTGGTGTTCCAAGGCAGCATCTCCTTGTCGGAGACGATGCCCAGCGCCGCGGCGGCGAAACCGCGCGCGTTGTCGGTCTTCTGCTTGTCCTGCATCAGCGTGATGAGCGAGTCGATCGAGCGCGCATCGCCGATGAAGCCGAGCGCCGAGCTGATCGCCGCCTGCGAGGCGAGGCCTTGGGCTTCGCCGAGCATGCGCACGAGCGTCTCGACCGTCGACTTGTCGCCCATCAGACCGAGGCCGATGGCCGCGGACTTGAGCAGGTCGGGCTGATACTTCGACTTCGCGAGGATCGCCTGAATCTGGTCGATCGCGACGCGGTCGTTGACGAGACCGAGCGCCACCGCGATGTAGCCGCGGGCCTCGGGCTCCGAGATGGCGTCGAGCTTCTCGCGCAGCATCTCCTTCGAGTCTTGGTCCTGCATGATGCCCAGAGAGACCGCGAACGCGCCGACTTCCATCGGCTGCTTGGCGTCCTTGAAGGCGCTGCGGACGAAGAGCTTCATGTCGCTCGAGGTCGGCTGCTTGGCGTCGGCGAGCGCGCGCTCGAGAACGCCGATCGAGAGTCCGGCCCACGCGCGGTAGACGCTCTTGCCCTTGTCGAGCTGCTCGGCGAGGAAGAGGCGGACGTTCTCGTCCTTCTTCTTGCCTTCGAGGCCCGCCGTCGGAGCCGCGCCGCTGCCCGGGCGACCGCCGATCTGAGCGATCGAGATCGCGGCGAAGTTGCGCGCCATTTGGTCGGCGAGCTCTTCCTTGACCTCCATCAGTTGCTTGCGAATCTCGATGTCGAGCTTCTCGTCGTCGCAGTCACCGATCTGACCGAGCGCGAGAATGCAGCTCTGCTTGATCTCGTTCTCGGCCTTGCTGAGCTTGTCCATGTCGGTGACCAAGCGCGTCGCCACCGCCTCGCGGACCAAGTTCTTGCCGTCGGCGCCCGCGGGCAGACCCGCGAGCAAGCTGCCCACGGCGCGCGGCGCGTGAGCACGGACGAGGAAGGTGTTCTTCTCGTCTTGGTAGTACGACATCAGCCACGCGATCTGGTCGATGCGGCTCTTGAGCTCGGCCGGAGCGACGAAGCCCTTCTTCGCGTCGAAGCCCGTCGCGAGCGCCGCCTCGTCGATCTGCATCGGAACGAGGCCCATGGCGACGAGGCAGGCGACCGACACGTCGTAGTTGCCGACCTGCTTCGCAGGGCCATCCGCCATCTTCGCCAGCGCGTTGACGATGGTCTTCTTGTTGCCCTCGTCCGCGGCGCGCGCACCGATCAGACCGAGGCCGTAGGCCGCGAAGGCGCGGTTGCGGAAGTTGACCTTGCCCGAGATCTTGGGGAGCGCGGGATCGATCTTGGCGATCGCCTCGTTGGTCTTCGCGGCATCGTCGTAGAGCAGGCCGATCAAGATCTCGATGTTGGCCGGCGACTCGGAGCCCAAGATGCCCAAGCAGAGCGCCGCCGTCTCGGCGACTTCCTGCGTGGGATCGCCGAGGAAGCGGATCAGCTCCGCCGCCATCTCCGACTTGCCGCTCTCCGCCTTCGGGTCGTCGCCGATCTTGGCGAGCGCGACCATCGCACCGGAGAGGATGTTGTTGTTGCGCTCTTCCTTGAGGATGCGCTTGAGCGCGGGCACGACCTTGCCGCGGATCACTTCCTGCGTGGGGCGCAGCGTGTCCTTCGAGCCGCCACCCTGCTCACCGGCACCGGCGAAGAAGTCGTCCGAGCCCGTCACGACACCGCCGGCCTGAACGGCCGCACGGAGGTTCAAGTACGGCTCCTTGTTGAAGCCCCACCAGAACTGCCACACCGAGAGGTCGGGGCCCGAGTCGCCGCCGCCGCCCTGCGTGCGCGGGCCGGTCGGCGCGGCCGGAGCACCGCCGGGTGCGCCAGGCGTGCCCGGTCCAGGCGTTGTCGGACCCGCCGGTCCGGGGGTCGTCGGACCGCCGGTGCCCGGAGTCGCGGGGCCGCCGCCGGTGCCGCCGCCGCCACCCGCGGGCACGGTGTCGCCCGGACCGCGGTAGGTTCCGCCGTGACCGTAGGACGTGCCCGTGAGGCACACGGCGCTCCCGGTGATCAGAGCCGCTGCAATCAGGATGTTCTTCATGTGGATCTTCGGACGTGAGGTAGGGGTGTCCGCTGAGAGGCGCCCAATTTGACGGTCCGCGCCGACGAGGGCAAGGGGTCAAGGGCAGGTCGGAGAGGGCAAGCGCTGTGCCGAGCACCTCGGTGCAGCGCCGATTGTCGTGCTTCCGGCCCGCAGGGACGCGCCCGCGGGGGCGAACACGACGTGGGGGAGGCAGGCCGCACAGCCCTCGAGGGGGGCTCGCGTTCCGCCTCCGTAGCAGGGTATCCCGCGCTCGAGGGCGACAACACCGACCGGAACACTCCCGGACGCGCCGGGCCTCCGCTCGGTGATGTGCAGCCCTAGAACCCGCCGCCCGACTCCCGCTCCGGACGCGCCGTGAGGGAGGCTGCGAGGTAGTCCTTGTTCATGCGCGCGATGTTCTCGACGGAGATGCCCTTGGGGCAGGCCGCCTCGCACTCGTAGATGTTGCCGCAGTTCCCGAAGCCTTCCTTGTCCATCTGCTCGACCATCGCCAGCACGCGGCGGCGACGCTCGGGCTGACCTTGGGGCAGGAGCGAGAGGTGGGAGATCTTGGCGCCGACAAAGAGCATCGCCGCCGCGTTCGGGCACGCTGCGACGCACGCGCCGCAGCCGATGCACGCCGCCGCGTCCATCGCGAGGTCTGCCGCATCCTTGGCGATCGGCAATGCGTTCGCGTCCTGCGGCGAGCCGGTGTTGACCGACACGAAGCCACCCTTGGCGATGATGCGGTCGAAGGCCGAGCGGTCGCAGACCAAGTCGCGCACGATCGGGAAGGCCTTCGCGCGGAAGGGCTCGATGTAGATCGTGTCGCCGTCGTGGAAGCGGCGCATGTGCAGCTGGCAAGTCGCGGTCTCGCGGTCGGGGCCGTGGGCTTGGCCATTGATCACGAGGCTGCAGCTGCCGCAGATGCCTTCGCGACAGTCGTGGTCGAATGCCACGGGCTCGCGGCCTTCAGCCAAGAGCTTCTCGTTGAGCTGGTCGAGCATCTCCAAGAACGAGCAGTGCTCGGAGATGCCGTGCAGCGAGTACGTCTCGAAGTGCCCTTCCGCCTCGCGGTTCTTCTGCCGCCAAACGTGCAGCGTCAGGTTGAGTCCGCCGTGGTTGTCGTGTCCGCCGCTCACTTGTAGCTCCTCTGGGTCAGCTTGACCTCTTCGAACGTCAACGGCTCCTTGTGCAGGCTCCAGCTCATCGCAGCGCCGTCGCCGGTGTGCTGCCACGCGGCGACGTACGAGTAGTTCGCATCGTCGCGCAGCGCCTCGCCCTCGGGGGTCTGGCTCTCCTCGCGGAAGTGTCCGCCGCAAGACTCGCGGCGGTGCTCCGCGTCGATCGCAAAGAGCTCGGCGAGCTCGATGAAGTCGGCCACGCGGCCCGCTTTCTCCAGCTCGCGATTGAGCTCCTCTCCGGTGCCGAGCACGCGCAGGTTCTCCCAGAACTCCGCGCGCAGCGCGCGGATCGAGGCGAGCGCGCCCTTCAGGCCCTTCTCGTTGCGGGCCATGCCGCACTGGTCCCACATCACGTGACCGAGTGCGCGGTGCATGTCGTCGGCGCTGCGCTTGCCGTCGATGTGCAGCAAGGTCGAGAGACGGGTCTGCACGTCGCGCTCGGCGGCCGCGAAGCTCGGGTGGTCGGCCGTCACCGCGCCGAGCTTGCGCCCTGCGAAGTGCGAGCCGATCGTCGCCGGGATCACGAAGTAGCCGTCGGCGAGACCTTGCATCAGCGCGCTCGCGCCGAGGCGGTTCGCGCCGTGGTCGGAGAAGTTCGCCTCGCCGAGCACGAACAGGCCCGGGATCGTGCTCTCCAAGTTGTAGTCCACCCACAGACCGCCCATGGTGTAGTGAACGGCGGGGTAGATGCGCATCGGGACCTTGTAGGGATCGTCCGCGGTGATGCGCTCGTACATCTGGAACAGGTTGCCGTACTTCTCGCGGATGCGCGCGGCGCCGTCGCGGGCGATCGCGTCGCGGAAGTCGAGGTACACCGCCACGCCGGTCTCGCCGACGCCGCGGCCCGCATCGGCCATCTCCTTCGCGCGGCGCGACGCGATGTCGCGCGG
>JBIKYW010000216.1:0-5737 GCA_044355055.1 Planctomycetota bacterium
GGGAAGCCGCGCGCGGAGACGACGTTCGTCGACGGCAAGCCGCAGGGGCCGAGCGCGCGTTGGTACGAAGACGGCGTGAAGGAATGCGAGGGTGCGCTCGCAGGCGGACAGCGCGAAGGACGCTGGCGCTTTTGGAAGAGCGACGGCACGCTCGACGTGGCGCAGAGCGGTGAATATCGCGCCGGAGCGCGCGTCGGCCCCTGAGCGGACGTAGAGGCGGGAGAATGCGCGAGACGCTGCGTCATCCGAGCGGAGCCAAGGCCGCGGAAGGTCCGGTGGAGGCGGGGCTGCGGCAGGGAACGTGGCTCTTTTGGAGCGAGCGTGGATCCAAGCTCGCGGAGGAGGAGTATCTGCTCGGCGTGCGCCACGGCTGGCACACGAGCTGGCACGAGCGCACGCGGCTGAAACGCGACGAAGGCGCGTACGATCGCGGCGAGCGTGCGGGCAAGTGGACCTTTTGGCACGAGAATGGACGCGTGGCTCGCGAGGGCGAGCTGCGCGCGGATCGCGAGCACGGGAGTTGGCGCTCGTGGCACGACAACGGCGAGCTGGAGTCGGAGGGATCGTTCGTTTCGGGCTCGCGCGACGGCGAGTGGGTGCTCTATCACCGCAATGGCAGAGTCGGTGAGCGCGGGCTGTTTCGCGCGGGGCTGCGCGTCGGACCGTGGACCAGTTGGCATCCCAACGGCGCCATCGGCGCGCACGGCGAGTACGCGGAGGGCGAGCGCGAGGGGGCTTGGACCACGTGGCACAAGAATGGTCGCGTCGAGTCGAAGGGGCTCTTCGTCGGCGGTCTGCGCACGGGAGTTTGGCGCGTGTGGTGGGACTCTGGCACGCCGCGCTGCGAGGGCTCGTTCGTCGACGGCGAGCCCTTCGGCTGGTGGGAGTTCTTCTTCGAGCACGGCGTGCGGCGCGCGATGGGGGAGTATCGCGAGGGGCGGCAGTACGGGCCGTGGCGCTGGTGGAACTACGACGGATCTCCGGACGCGGAGAACACGGGGACCTACTGGGACGACGTGCTGCAGCGACGCTGAGCGACGCTCACAGGCCGAGCGTGAAGCGCAGGCCCGCGGTCAAGCTCACGCCGAACGGATCGACGGGGTCGCGCGTCCAGATCTGGCTGTAGACGATCGCGCCGCAATCGAGGCTCGCGTCGATGCCCGAGGCCACGTACGCACCCATGTCGAACTCGAACACTCCGCTGCAGTTGGAGCCTGAGGCCATGCCGTTGGTGGACTGCAGCGGCGTGCGTCGCAGCGGGGCACCCACGCACATCGTGCCGCCTTGGAAGGCCACCTGCGCGGGGAGGAAACCGTAGAAGAGCATGCCCGTCTTCTGGTTGAAGACGTTGCTGGCGCGGATCACGAAGCTGCCGGGGCCACCCGACTCGCGCGGCGAGCCCGTCGAGCTGATCAACGGCGTGCAGCCGAGCGAGTTCACCTTCGGCATGCAGTAGATCTGCGTGCTCGGCGTCGGGACGCAGACGCCGAGCGGCGCTGCTCGCGCTGCGCTCCAAGTTGCCTGCGTGCTGGCCGTACCCGCGTTGGAGCCGATGGGAGTGCCCGTGCTGCAGCCACCGTGGGTGTGGACCCCGATCGCGACATCGGTTCCGGCGCTAGCCAGAATCACGGGCGAGCCCGAGTTTCCGCCGAAGGTGTCGGCGGTATAGCGCACGGTCGAGCCCGCGAACGTCGTGAAGTCTCCGGTGTGCGTCTGCAGCGCTTGGTTCCACGTCAGGTCGTTCGTGTCCGAGCCATAGCCGCTGATGCGAATCACGTTGCCGACTGTCGGCGCCTGCGGTGCGACGATGCGGAAGCGTTTGCGGCCCTGCGCCTGAAAGGGCGTGAGGCCCGTGTTCGAGTTGGGGAAGCAGCCGAAGACCGCCCAGTCGTTGCCGACGCCTCCGTTTTGGAACTGGCGCGAGGCGTCGTCGATCGCGTACTGGTGCTCGGGGCCGGGATGTTGCAGCACGCCCATCGAGGTCGAGAGCGGGACGTTGAACTGGGCGACGTCGAGGTTCGTCGCGTTGGCGTAGCAGTGGCCAGCCGTGGTCATGCAGCTATTGCAGTCGTCGAACACCCACGCCGTGCACTGCACCGGCATCGTGCGCGCGATGCGGGGGTCGCTGGTCGGGACGCGGTCGTCGGTCGCGCCGCACTGGCTCATGGTGCTGGCGAGCAGCGGTCCCATCCACGCGTTGCTCATCACGATGCGCGAGGGGCCGGCGCCGGCCGGAGCGACCAGATCGAGCTGCACGGTGTCGCCGTTGAAGTAGGCGCTCGTGAGCTGCCACTGCTGCAGCGAGCGCGTGCGGAGCTCCTGCACCGCTCCATCGCGGTGCGAGGTGATGCGCAGGAACGCGCCCTGCGTCTCGTCGCCGGGATGCCAGAGCTGCGCGAACTGGAAGCGCAGTCGGACCCACGTCGCTCCGCCGATGCGCACGGTCTGCGAATCGAGCACCGCCTCGCTCGTGCCCGGGTTTGCGCGCCAGCCGGAGTCGTAGCTAAAGGCGACTTGCTGCTGGATCGAGGGGCCGACCTGAGCCACGGCGGAGGGGGCGGCGGCGCACAGCGCGGCGAGGGCGAGGCCTAGGGTCGGGATCAGGCGGTTCATCGAAGTTGGGCGCGGGGGCGGAGAGCGGCAACCTCCGGTCCTTAGTTCTATCCCATCTTGGAACACGCGGTTTCGCAGCCGCGCGCGACTTCGACGTGGCGCGGAGCCGAGGTGACCCGTGGGAGAGAGGTTGCGCGGAGAGTGGAGAGCCGGAAACGGCCAAAACGCGGTCGCACGATGGGGCGGAAGTCATGGCTACACTCCGTCCCGCCATGGAAAGAACTTCACGCAAGGTGCTCGCGCGCGCGGCGACCAGCGCGGACTTCCGCGTGCTCGTCGAGTTCAACCTCTCGATGGCCCGCGAGACCGAGGGCTTGGAGCTCGATCGCGCTAGGCTGGAGCGGGGCGTCGAGGCGGCGCTGGCCGATCCCGGTCGAGGCTTCTATTTGGTGGCAGAGCTCGACGGCGCACCCTCGGGGTGCCTCTTGGTGACCGCGGAGTGGAGCGACTGGCGCAACGGCTGGGCGTGGTGGATCCAAAGTGTGTACGTCATGCCCGCCGCGCGGCGGCACGGCGTCTACCGCGCGCTCCACGCGCGCGTCCTCGAGCTCGCCCGCGAGCGCGGGGACGTGGTCGCACTGCGCCTGTACGTCGAGCGGAACAACCTTCCGGCGCAGGCCACGTACCGCCAGCTCGGGATGCACGAGTCGCACTACCGGATGTTCGAGGCCGCCGAGCCTCCGGGACGATAAGCCCGGCTCCCCGAGGGCTCACAGACCCCCGGCCTCGTCCGTACTGCTCGGGCCTGCTCCTACCGACCCGCTCGCGCGGGTATCGTTCACCCTATGTCCAACGTCTTCTTTGCAGCCTTGGGCCTCGCGCTCGCGTTGGCGCCGAGCCTTCCGCAGGCCCCTCAGGGGCCTGAGAACCCCGGTCGCGCCCCGGCGATCCCGACGCCGTTCGGGCAGGGCTCGATCACGCCCGCGCAGGTCGCGGCGGGCAAGGTCGCGAAGGCCGTGCCCGACGTGGCGCTGCCGCCGCTGCCCGCGCGCATCGACAAGGTGCTCACGCACCCCGACGGCACCAAGGCCGCCGAGGGCGAGATGAAGAACGGGCGCCGGGATGGTGCTTGGACGCTGTACTACAACGACGGCAAGAAGCGCGCGATCGGCACGTATCGCAACTACCTGCGCGAGGGTGCGTGGGTCTATTTCCATCCGGGGATCGAGCTCGCACAGCGCGCCGGCAGCTACGTCGGGGGCAAGCGCCAAGGTCTGTGGCGGCGCTGGCATCCGACCGGAGTGCTGCTCGAAGAAGGCCAGTACAAAGACGACGTCCAAGTGGGACCGGCACGCGAGTACTACCCCGAGGGGACGCTGCGCGCGGAGGGTGCCTTTCAGGACGGCCTGCGACACGGCCCGTGGGCGCTCTATCACCCCGATGGCAAGACGGCCTACATGCAGGGCAACTACAACCGCGGCATGCAGGACGGCGCGTGGGTGTTCCACCACCAAAACGGCGCGAAGTTTCAGGAAGGCGGCTACGTGCTCGGCATCGCCGAGGGCAAGTGGACCACGTGGCACGACAACGGACAGATGCAGTCGCAGGGCGTGTTCGAGCTCGGCGCGCAGTCCGGCGTGTGGGTGAAGTGGCACAAGAACGGCACGAAGGAGTTCGAGGGAGGCTGGGACGCGGGCCGCGAGCAGGGTCTGTGGAAGCGCTGGCACGAGAACGGACAGCTCGCCGCCGAGGGCATCTACGATCAGGGCCGCATGGCGGGAGACTGGGTCTCCTATCACTCCAACGGCCAGAAGGAGCGCGTGCAGAGCTTCCGCGGCGGGACGCTCGAAGGCCCGTATCGCACGTGGTTCGCGAGCGGACAGAAGCGCGAAGAGGGCGAGTATCGCCAAGGCAAGCGCGAAGGCACGTGGCGCGCGTGGAACGAAGACGGCACGCCGGACGAGACGCTCTCCGGTGAGTTCAAGAACGACCGACGCGTGAACAAGAAGCAGTAGGGGACCGCGATGAAGCACACATTCACTCTCGCGGCGCTCGCGCTGCTCGGTTCGCAGGCACTGGCTGGAGGCGCGGACACGCTTCAGTTCCGCGCGGCAGCGGGCGCGCGCGTGCTCAAGACGTTCGAGCTGCAGCACGAGCTGCGCATCGACGACATGGGTGCGATCGAGGGCGACCTGCCCTTCCGCTCCGATGGCACGGGCGGTTGGATCAGCGCCTCGCACAAGGTGCAGTACGTCGACGAGTACAAGGTCGCCTGCGAGGGTCTGCCGCGTGAGTTTCGGCGCGTCGTGCGCGACGCGTCTGGGGTCGCCAAGGCCAACGTGGTGTTCGCGTCGGGCGAGGTGCGGCCCGAGGCTTCGCGCTCGTCGTCGGCGCTCAAGCGGCAGGTGCTCGAGTTCCAGTACGTCGAAGAGGAGCGCGACTGGTCGCGCACCTTCGAGAAGGTCGACGGCGAGGAGGACCTGCTCGGCAAGCTGCGCGGCGAGTTCGAGCTCTTGGCGCTCCTGCCGCCCGGCCCCGTCGAGCCCGGTGCGAGCTGGCCCGTGGACCTGCAGCGCTTCCGCGAGGTGCTCGTGCCCGGCGGCGACCTCCAGCTCGTGCCCGAGGGCGGCACGATGTTCGGACGCATGATCGAGATCGGTGTCGGCGGCGACTTCGCCGATTACTACGTGCCGCAGGGCGGCGAGATCGTCGCGACGTACAAGGGACGTCGGCAGGTGACCGTCGTAGAAGGCACGCCGCCGCTCATGGCCGAGGCGGGCGTGATCGAGCTTTCGATCAACTTCGTGAGCCTCGCGGATCGCAAGTACCTCTATCGCATGGCGATGCCGCAGACCGAGCGGCGCGAGAACGCGAAGGTCGATGACGTGCCGCTCGAGTACACGTTCGTCGGCACGGGCGAGCTCCTGTGGGACATCGAGGGCGGGCGCGCGCTGTCGCTCGCGATCGACGGCCAAGAGGGCTACACGAGCACGGTCGTCAAGACGCGCTTCGATCGCCCCAAGCCCGAGCGCTACGCGCAGCAGAGCCGCTTCAGCGGACCGCTCAAGCTCAAGATCGAGTTTGCCGACGGCGCCACGGTGGCCGACGAGACCGAGCGCGTGAACCCCAAGGCGGACGTCTCGGGGCGGCGCAAAAAGAAGTAGCCCGTCGGCGCGGGACGCGA
>JBIKYW010000218.1:0-5724 GCA_044355055.1 Planctomycetota bacterium
TTTTCGTCGAGCTGGTGCGAGGGCGCGAGCTTCCTCGACGGGATCGGCGGACGACTGCGTGAGTTCTACCGCTCGCACTTGCAGGCGGTGCTCGACGGTGGCGCGCCGTGGATGAGCGAGTACGAGTGCTCGAGCCCCAAGCTCTTCCGGCTGTACAGCATGGAAGTCCGCCGCGTGGGGGAGGGCGAGGCGTTGCTCGTCACCCACACGCGCGTCGTGCAGTGTCCACACGAGCAGGGCGTCTTCCTGCGCGAGCCCTTGGACAGCGCGCCTTGGAAAGACGAGCACGGCCTCGTGCATCAGTGCGTCCACTGTCGGCGCGTCCGCCGCGCTGGCGAGGCCGAACAGTGGGACTGGGTCCCGCAGTGGGTCGAGCACGTGCCCGAGTTCGCGACGGGCAGTCTCTGCCCGCACTGCATCGCTACGCGCTACCCCGAGCTCGCCGATCAGGCCTGAAGGCGTGCACGCGCTACATGAAGTTGCGCGTGTGCAGGCTGCTGAGCGCGTGGGCGCGCTCCGAGTCGAAGCCTAGCTTGCGCAAGCGCATCCGCCGTCCGGCGTCCATCTGCGCGACGAGCTCCTGCACGCGTTCGTGTCCTTCCGCGATTGCGGCCGGTTCGTAGGAGCCTGCGGCGAGCAAGACCAGCGCGTCGAAGACCTCTTCGTTGAGTCCCGCCGTCGCGCGCAGTGCGTCGTGTCGCTGCTCGATGGCGGACTCCAGCCGCGCAATCAGCGTCGGATCGCGGCGGACGTGCTCACCGAGATGGGCCATGGCGAAGGCCACGTGCCGCGCCTCGTCGGCAGAGACCCTGCGCAGGATCTCGGCCGTGCACGGGTCCGGCGCGTGTTCGCGGAGGAACGCGAGCAGCTGCAGGAACGTTCCCTCGCCCAAGACGCTGAGCAGCAGTGCAGCGCGCGCGAAGTCCGGTTCGTCGATCAAGGTCCGCAGGGAGGCTTGGCCGCCGACGGTCGAGAGGCCGAGCTCGCCGCGGCGCAGCGAGGCCCTGCGCGAGAAGACCTCGATGTGGCGTGCTTCCTCGGCGGCTTGGAGCGCCAGGATCTGTTGGATCTCGCGATAGTGAGGGTGTACCTCGGCCGCGAAGCGAGCGGGGACGATGAGCGCGGCGGTCTCGTTCTCGATCAGGTAGGTCAGCACCGTGACCAGCGCCTCCTCGACATCGTCGGGGTGCTCGAGCGGTGCGTCCCACGGAATCGCGCTCGAAGGGTCCCACTGCGCCGCGGCCGCGGCGCGATAGAACTCGGCGGCGTCGGCGAACCACAGGGACTCGGCGCTGTCGAGGCGAAATGCAACGGGGGCCACGCCCGCTTCCACCAGCGACCCGCGAGCGGCGAGCCCCCAGCGCGCATCGGCCCTCTCTGCGACTCCGTGCGGCTCGGGCGAGCCTGCGCGCGCGGCTCCTGTCCGCCGTGCTCCTACGGCGGCGCCGAAGACGAGCCTCCAGCCGCCGTGATCGACGCGGAGCGAGTGTCCGCGCTCCCGTGCCCAAGCGGAGAGATGCACTCCGAGCTCCGCCGCGCGACCGCGGAGCAGGAGCTCGTCGCCTGCGTTGGCACGACGCGCCTCGCGTGCGAGCAGCACGCCCGCGCCGCGGTCGAAGCCCAGCTCTCCGAGGTCGAGCGAGTGCGGCACGACCTCAGGCGGCTCCCATGTGACGCAAGAACGGCGCAAGCCAGTCCGTGCGCTGACACGCTTGCTCCAAGAGTGCGTAGCCGCTGGTCCGCCCCGGACGCCACTCTTTGAGACCTTCGAGGTCCATCAGCGGCCGCACCTTGGGATCGTCGTAGCGCATCCCGAGGAGGAGCTCTCGGAAGCGCGCGATCGACGCCGCATCCGCGCCGTCGAGCACCGTGAAGTTGCAGTGGTCGTAGGGGCCGGTCTGCGCGAGGATGCGGGCGCTCCCGCGCGGTAGCGAGCCGTCCTTCGAAAACGCGAGGTGGTTCCCGTCGATCATGCAGGCGACATCGACTTCGCCGCGCACGAGCGCTTGGGCCGCGAGTCGCTCGCCGCCGACGTGGTCGCCGTGCTTGCCGACGAGCACGTCGAAGCGCCGCACTTCGAAGTCGCGCCCGGCGACGAGGCCACCTTGGGCGAGGTGCTCGAGCGGGATCAGCGTCGCCTGCGGGGAGTCGCTCGCGCCGACGCCGACGACCTTGCCGCGCAGATCGGCCAGCGTGCGCAGCGGCGAGTCTCCGCGCACGGCGAGGACGCTCGTGAGGTCGCAGTCGGTGTCGCGCATGGCGATCGCCGTGGCCTTCCGGCCGCGCGCGCGGGCGACCCGCTCCGCTTCGATCCACGCGAGCGGCGAGTTCCAAGCGACGTCGAACGCTCCTGCGAAGTGCTGCTCGACCTGTCGCTCGTAGTTCGTGTAGAGCACGTAGTCGAAGCGCAGGTCGTGCTCCGCGAAGAAGCGTTGGAAGCCGTCCCAGATCGTCACGACTTTGGGATCGTAGGCGACGGCGCCGAGGACGATGGAATGGCTCATCGTGCGAGCTCCTAGAAGAGCGGAAGGCCGCAGGCAGCCTTCCCGATGAAGTCGTAGAGCTGGTCGGAGGTCGGAGCCATCACGAGTGAGGCGCGCGTGTCGCGGAAGCGGCGCTCGACGCCGACGTCCTTGCGGAAGGCCATGCCGCCGCACACACGCATCGCAGTGTCGAGGACCTCGCGTGCGGTCTCCCCGGTCGCAGCTTTGACCTCGAGCACGCGCAGCATCGCGTCGGGGCGACCGGCCTCGAGCGCGGCGAGAGTGTCCAGCCAGAGCGTGCGCGCCATGTCCGTGTCGATGCGCATCCGCGCGACGTACGCGCGAATCGTCGGCAGGTCCGCGAGCGAGCTGTCGAGGTGGGCGTAGCGCTGGGCACCGACGTGCTCCGCCGTCTTCGCGACGGCCGCTTCGCACATGCCTAGCGAACCGCCCGAGATCATCGCGCTGAAGATCGGCAGCACCGTTTGCATCATGATGCCGAAGCCGGCTCCGTCCGCCCCGAGCCGCGCGGCCGCGGGGATGCGCGTTCCGGTGGCTGTGACGGGCGCGGAGTCATTGCCGCGCAGTCCGAGCCCGTCGAACGGGCGGTCGACGGTGAGCCCCGCGCTGCGCGCCGGGACAAGCCAGAGCGTCGAGAGCTCGCCGCCCGCCGTCGGCTTGCTCGACCAGACGTAGGCGGTCGCATGGCTCGCGGAGGTGATCCAGCTCTTGCGCGCGTCGAGCACGACCTCGGCTCCGTCCGCGCGCGCGGTGCTCGTCGGCGCCCAGAAGTGCGAGCGCGAGCCGCCCTCGCTGAAAGCGAGGGTCGAGATGTGTCGTCCCGCGGCGATGTCTCGGCGCACTTCCGCGCTCCCGTGAGCTTCGATCACGGCCGTCCCGGCGTAGTGCATGGTCAGGACCATCGCCGAGCTCCCGCATTCGCGCGCGATGACTTCGATCGTCTCTGCGGCGTGTCGAATGCCACCCCCGTGGCCACCGACCTCGGCCGCCGAGATCAGTCCCAAGAGTCCGCTCGCGCGGGCGGACTCCATGAACTCCGCCGGGTAGCTGGCGGTGGCATCGACGCGGGCAGCATGCTCGCGGGCAATCGCGGCGGCGCGCTGGGCCGCGCCGAGGTGGTCGAACTTCATTGGGGCTCTCTCGCAGGGGAAGCGCGTCCCTTGCGGGGCCCCGGGTGCGACCGCCTAGGTGTGCACCTCGAAGCCCGCGTTGGGGCGCGTGGCTCGGGCACGCCGAGCCAAGGACGGGTTTCAGAGGTGGTGACGCAGACGCATGGCGACCTAGGCGGTGCTCACGTTAGCTCGATCGATGCACGGCGCAAGCCCGGGATGCGCTGTGGCAAATGCGGGGCGAGCTTTGGACACTTGTGGCGTGTCCACAGGGACGTCTCGTCGAACGAAGTGGGTGGTGCTGATCGCGTTCGCCGCGGTCGTGCTGCGGCTTTGGGGCATAGGCTTCGGCGTGCCCGTTTGGGAGGAGCCGGATCCCGACATCCCCGGGCATGTCGACCTCGTGCGCGAGGGTTGGACCGTCGCGGCGGTCGAGGAGCCCGATGAGCAGTATCCGCACTTGGTCGCGGACTTGGTGCGTTGGCTGCCGAAGCGGCCGCCGGCGAGCGGACCGAGCGCGCCCACCGACGTACAGGGCCATCTCGAAGCAGCGGCTTGGACGCACGTTCAGGTGCGCGTCGTGGTCGCGTTGCTCGCATCGCTCGCGACTCCGCTCACGTTCCTGCTCGCGCGTCGCTTCGTGCGCGACGGGTGGGCGCTGTTTGCGTCGCTGCTGATGGCGACGAGCCTGCTGCACCAGAGCTTCGCCCAGCAGGCGCGGCCCCATGCGGTCGCAACCACGTTGATGCTGGCTGCGCTGCTCGCGCAGCTGCGGCTTCTGCGCGATGGTTCGTGGCGCGCGTATGCGCTCGCGGGCCTAGCTTCGGCACTCGCGCTCGGGTCGCTGCACTACGGCGTCGCGGTGTTGCTCTCGGGTTTGATGGCCCACGGCCTGCGGAAGGACCGCACTCGTTTCTTCGACGCCAAGCTGCTCTGGCCGCTCGCGTTGTGCTCGCTGGCGGTGGTGAGTTTTTATCCGTTCCTCTTCGAGAGCGTGGGGCAGGCGCGCGAGGTCGAGGGCGATGGCGTTCGACTCGCGGAGCACTCGGTTCGACTCTCCCAGTTCTACGGCCGCGGCTTTCCCGTCGTCGCGCAGTCCTTGTGGCACTACGAGCCGCTTTTGTGCGTGCTTCTGGCCGTCGCGTGCGTAGCGCTCGTGTTTCCGCGGTCGCCAGGTGACCGACGCGCGCTCGCCGTGACGCTCGCGTTCGCGCTTCCGTACTTGCTCGTGATCGGGCTCTTCGAGCGAACGTATGAGCGCTTCGTGCTGCCACTCCTGCCGTGCTTGGCGGTCTTTGCCGCGTGGGGGATCGAACGCTGCGTCGATCGGACGCGCTCTCGTGGACTCGTCGCGCTCGCGATCGCTTCGCTCGCGCTGCCAGCGGCGGCCACGGCCAAGCTCGCTTGGTTGCGTTCCCAGCCGGACACGCTCGACCTCGCCGCGCGGTGGCTGGAGGAGCGTCCGGAGTCGCGAGCGGAACCGACGTACATCTCCGCGGCGGCTCCCGCACTGGATCTACCGCTCCTGCGCAAGCCCGAGGGCCTGCTCTTCTACGGAAAGCCGCCGCGCATTCCATTGAGTCCGTGGACCGCGTGGCAGGCGCGCATCGACCCTGCCTCGATCGAGGCGCCTCTGTACGACTTGCGCTGGCTCGTCGCGCCGCGCGGTCCCGGAGCGGGCGACTGGCCCGCGTACTTCGAGTCGCTCGGTCCGGCGCTCTTCCTGATCGAGGTCTACGAGAGCCGCACGAACCATCCGCTTCAGCTCCGCGTGCGAGACGCGCTCGCCGCCAAGGGAGAGCGACTTGCGCGGTTCTCGCCGGATCGCGATCCGCAGGCGAGCGAGCTGGAGCTCTTCTTCCAGCTCTCCGATCACTTCAACGATGACGAGGCCATCACGTGGCCGCACTTCACGCTGCGTTTGCTGCGGGCGCATGCGCTCGGCCCGGTGCTCGAGATTTGGCGCATCCCCGCGGCGGCGATGCGTTGAGGTGGCCGGGAATGCGCAGTCTCGGGACGCACGAGCCGGAACTTTTTTCGCGAGCTGCAGAGCGCGGCGAGGGCCTAAGGTCGCCTCGTCGCGCGCGTCGAAGCAAGCTCTCCCCCGGAGT
>JBIKYW010000220.1:0-5719 GCA_044355055.1 Planctomycetota bacterium
GACCTGCACGTGGGTCACGCCGTGCAGCTCCTGCGCCTGCGCGCGATGCAGCAAGCGGGGCACCAGATCGTGCTGATCGTCGGCGACGCGACCGCGATGGTCGGCGACCCGTCGGGCCGCAACAAGCTGCGCCCGCAGCTCACGCGCGAGGAGGTCGAGAAGAACCTCGTGACGTACCAAGAGCAGGCCGCGCGCGTGCTCGACATGTCGAAGACCGAGGTGCACCGCAACTCGGAGTGGTTCGACAAGATGCGCTTCGAAGACGTCCTGCGCCTCGCGGGCAAGGCGACCGTCGCGCGCATGCTCGAGCGCGACACCTTCGAGAAGCGCATGGAAGCCGGTGAGGCGATCGGCGTGCACGAGTTCCTCTACCCGCTGATGCAGGGCTGGGACTCGGTGATGATCCGCTCGGACGTCGAGATCGGCGGCACGGACCAGCTCTTCAACCTCTTGGTCGGCCGCGAGCTGCAAGAAAAAGAAGGGCAGCCGCCGCAGATCTGCCTCACGTTCCCGCTGATCAACGGGCTCGACGGCCGCAAGATGTCGAAGAGCTACGGCAACTCGATCGGGCTCACCGAGAGCGCGGGCGAGATGTTCGGCAAGGTGATGAGCCTCGGCGACGACGTGATGGGGGCCTGGTTCCGACTGCTCACCGACGTGCCGGAGAGCGAGGTGACCGCGCTGCTCGCGGGACATCCGCGCACCGCCAAGGCTCGCCTCGGCGAGGAAATCGCGGCGTTTTTCCACGGCCGCGACGCGGGCCGCGCCGCGAGCGAGGCCTTCGACCGCCAGTTCCGCGACCGCGAGCTGCCGAGCGACATCCCCGAGGTCACGCGCGAGTGGCCTCTGGAAGGCGTGCCGCTCGCGGTGCTGCTGCGCGACCTCGGACTTGCTCCGAGCTCCAGCGAAGCGCGTCGCACCGTCGAGCAGGGCGGCGTGAAGCTCGACGGCGAGGTCCAACGCGACCCCAAGTTCGTCGTGCAGCGGCCCGCCGCGCCGCTCCTCGTCCAGTTCGGCAAGCGCAAGTACCTGCGCGTGCGCTGAGCACGCCCGATCCGCGGCTCAGCGGCGCCGAACCATCGGCACGTCGAAGCGTGGGAAGGCCGGATCGTCGGTGAGGATCGTGAGCGTGCCGTCGATCGGCCCCGTGCGACCGCGCGGATCGACGGTGATGCGCCAGCGCGACGACTTGCCCTCGCTGTCGAGCTCCGACAGCGCGGGCTCGAACGTCACTTCGAGCCCTTCGACGGAGCTCCCGGCGACCGTGGCTTGCACGAGGCGCACCCGCGAGCCCGCGAGCCGCGCGAACAGCTCGACGCGCCCGACCTCGCGTCCGAGCGCGGGATCGGCGAGGAACAGGATCCGCGGCGGAACGACCTCGACGTCCTCGACCGCGTTCCAGCGCACTTTGACCTCGTAGGGGCGACCCTCGCCGATGCCCGACTCGTGGGAGGTCGAGAGGCGCAGCACGCGCTCCTGCGGCCCGAGCGGAAGCGGCGGACGCAGGGTGACGTGCAAGGACCACAGCGGTGCGAGTCCCATCTGGCGGCCTTCGAGCAGCGTCGCACCGAGCTCCGGCGGAGACTCGAGCACCTCGATCAAACGTCGGCCGCTCTCACCGATCGCAGCGATCTCGACCGTGCCCATCGCGCCGCCGTTGCGAGCCACGCGCTGCAGGTCGAGCTCCGGCGGTGCGGACTGGAAGGCCGAGACGACCTTCATGCGCAGCTCGATCGACAGGTAGGGGTCGTGCTCGTCGTCGGTGGTGAGACGCACGAGCACGAGCTTGTCCTTGTTGCGCGCCGGGGAGAGACGGCTGTCGACGGACAGCGCGAGCTCCACCGTCGCGCCCGGCGGCACGACGAGCGCCTTCGAAGACGCGCGGGCATCGCCGACGATGCGCTCGCCCGACTCGGTCACGGCCGAGATCTCCGGCGCGGTGCAGGAGCAGCCCGAGAGGACCGTGTCGATGGTGATCGGATGATCCTCGACGTTGCGCATGCGCACGGTCGTGCGAGCGCTGTCGCCGAGCTCGATGTCGCCGAGGTCCGCCCAGTTGGGGTGCGCGGGGTGCTGCGGGTCGAGGAACACGAAGCCGCGGTCGTCTTGGCCGTGCACGTCGGCTCCAGTCGGGTCGGAGTGGTCGGCGTGGTCCGAGTGCCCGGCGTCGGAACAGGCAGCGGCGAGGGCGAGGGCCAGCGCGGAGGCGAGGAGCGGGCGGTGCAGCATGGGGCGGAGAGCGTACGCGGGGACGGGCCTCGGGCGTGCAATTGAACCGCGGCCGTCGCTTGGGACAATAGGACCGCCATGCAAAGCCCCACGACGACCAGCAACTTGAGCGCTTCCCCCTTGGCCGCACGCAAGACCGACGAGGCTCTGTGGAGCGCCGTCCAACAGGAGACGCAGCGGCAGGAGACCCAGCTCGAGCTGATCGCAAGCGAGAACCACACCTCGCGCGAGGTCATGGCGGCGATGGGGACGGTGCTCACGAACAAGTACGCCGAGGGCTATCCCGGCAAGCGCTACTACGGCGGCTGCGAGTTCGTCGACGTGGTCGAAGACCTCGCGCGAGACCGCGCCAAGGAGCTGTTTGGCGCGGCGCACTCCAACGTGCAGGCGCACAGCGGCACGCAGGCGAACGTCGCGGCGCTGATGGCGCTCGCCAAGCCGCACGACCGCGTGCTCGCGATGTCGCTCGACCACGGCGGCCACCTCTCGCACGGCCACCCCAAGAACTTCTCGGGCGTGTTCTACGAGTTCCAAAGCTATGGCGTGGAGAAGGGGACCGAGCGCCTCGACATGGACCGCGTGCGCGAGAAGGCACTCGAGTTCAAGCCGGCGGTAATCATGGCCGGAGCGTCGGCGTACTCGCGCCCGCTCGACTTCGCCGCGTTCGCCGCGATCGCGCGCGAGGTGGGGGCCAAGCTGCTCGTCGACCAAGCGCACATCGCAGGCCTCGTCGCGGGCGGCGTGCACTCGAGCCCTGTGCCGCACGCGGACCTCGTCACGATGACGACCCACAAGACGCTGCGCGGCCCGCGCGGCGGCCTGATGGTGTGCAACGACGAGAATGTCGCGAAGGCCGTGAACTCCGCGGTCTTCCCGGGCGATCAGGGCGGTCCGTTCATGCACGTGATCGCGGCCAAGGCCGTCGCGTTCCGCGAGGCGCTCGCGCCCGAGTTCAAGGTCTACGCGAAGCAGGTGTGTGCGAACGCCAAGGTGCTCGCCGAGACGCTCGCGGCCCGCGGACTGCGCATCGTCTCGGGCGGCACCGACAACCACCTGATGCTCGTCGACGTCACGCCGATGAAGCTCACCGGCAAGGACGCCGAGCACGTGCTCCACCAGGTCGACCTGACCTGCAACAAGAACCTGATTCCGTACGACCAGAACCCGCCGATGAAGGCCTCGGGCGTGCGCCTCGGCACGGCCGCCATCACCACGCGCGGCCTCAAGGAAGCGCACATGCGCCAACTTGGGAATTGGATCGCCGACGTGCTCGCGGAGCCGACCAATGCGTCGGTCGCCGCGCGCGTGAAGGGCGAGGTCGCCGAGCTCTGCCGGGCGTTCCCGATCTACGCTTGAGGTACGCGGCCGCGCCGTGCGCTCACGCGCTGCGGCGGTAGCCGAGCCCCTTCAACACTTCGAGCACCTCGCCCCACGTCGGGAACGGGCGCCGCTGGTTGCGCTTGTACGCGTCGATGGCGGTGGCGAACTCGAGCACTTCCCCGCGGGTCTCGTCGTCCTCGACGAGCTGCGCCTCGGGGGGCAGTGCGGGCTCCGCCTTCTCGGCCTTGGCGGCCTTGCGCGCCTTGGACGTGCGAACCGGCGGGGAGGGTGACTTCGTCCCCTTCTTCGTCGGGGACTTGCTCGGCGGTTGGGGCTGGCTCATGGGGAGCCTTTTTCGGCCAGCGCCCCCCGTCGCGCTGGAGCGCCGACCGGCCCCCGAGCGAGGCGCTCGGCAACATTTTCGAGCAGAACCGCCGTGCCTAGATACGGCCGCCGGCGCGCAGCGCAGCCTCGACCCGCGCGCGGCTGGGGCGCTCGATCAGGCCCACCTCGGTGACGATGCCGGTGACGAGCCGCGCGGGCGTCACGTCGAACGCGGGGTTGTAGATCTTGACGCCCTCGGGCGCCGTGCGCGTGCCGAAGCCGCAGGCCACCTCTTCGGCGCCGCGCTGCTCGATCGGAATCTCGTCGCCGGTGGAGATCGCGGGGTCAAAGGTCGAGAGCGGCGCGCAAACGTAGAACGGAATTCCGTGCTCGCGCGCGAGAACCGCGACGCCGTACGTGCCGATCTTGTTGGCGACGTCGCCGTTGCGAGCGATACGGTCCGCCCCGACGAACACCGCGTCGATGCGGCCCTCGAACATCACGCGCGCCGCCATGTTGTCGGTGATGAGCGTGACGTCGATGCCCGACTGGTGCAGTTCCCAAGCCGTGAGCCGCGAGCCCTGAAGGAGCGGGCGCGTCTCGTCGGCGAACACCGCGACGCGCTTGCCCTGATCGGCCGCGACGTAGATCGGCGCGAGCGCCGTCCCGTAGTCGACGGTCGCCAGTCCGCCCGCATTGCAGTGGGTGAGCACCGTCGCGCCGTCGCGCAGGAGCTCGGCGCCGACCGCTCCGATCTTGCGGCAGATCGCCTTGTCTTCTGCGAAGATCGCGCGTGCCTCCGCGAAAAGGCCGTCGACGATTCCGTCGCCGCTCGCATGATCGCGCGTCGCGCGGCGCACCATGCGCTCGAGCGCCCAGAACAAGTTGACCGCAGTGGGGCGCGCCTTCGCGAGGTACGCGGCCGTCTCGCGCACGCGGCCGAGCGTGTCGTCGCGATCGCGCTCGTCCAAGTGCTGCACGCCGAGCAAGAGCCCGAAGCCCGCAGCGACGCCGATCGCGGGTGCGCCGCGCACGACGAGCCGTCGGATCGCGTCGAACATGTGCTCGACCGTGCGCACGTCGACGACGACGTACTGGGTCGGCAAGAGAGTCTGGTCGATCAGGCGCACGTGGCCCGGACGGCCGCCTTCCCAAACGAGTGTTGCGACGGGCATAGGTGTGGGGCGGAGGAAAGGCGCTAGAGCGCGGCGCCCTCGGGGACGCGACCGGTCACCTTGCGACAGATCTCGAGGTACTTCTCGACGGTCTTCTCGACCACCGCGGGCGCGAGCGTCGGCGGCGGATACTGCTTGTTCCAGTCGAGCGTCTCGAGCCAGTCGCGCAGGTACTGCTTGTCGTAGCTCGGCGGATTGCTGCCGGGCTTCCACGACTCCACGGGCCAAAAGCGCGAGGAATCGGGCGTGAGCGCCTCGTCGATCAAGAGCAGCTTGCCGCCGCGCAGGCCGAACTCGAACTTCGTGTCGGCGAGCAGAATGCCCTGCTTGCCCAAGAGCTCGCTCGCGCGCGCGAACAGCGCCAGCGCCGCGCGCTCGGCCTCGGCATACAGTTCCGGCCCGACCTTCGCGCGCGCCTCGTCGGGCGTGAGCGGCAGGTCGTGGCTGTCCTCTTTCGTCGTCGGAGTCAGGATCGGCTGCGGCAGCTTCGACGCGAGCACCAGCCCCTCGGGCAGCGGGATGCCGCACACGCTGCGCGAGCGCTGGTACTCCTTGAGCCCCGAGCCCGCGAGGTAGCCGCGCACGACCCACTCGACCGGCGTCGGCTGCGCGCGGCGGACGAGCATCACGCGCCCGCGCAGCCGCTCGCGCCACTCCGAGTCGAGCCCGTC
>JBIKYW010000219.1:0-5719 GCA_044355055.1 Planctomycetota bacterium
CATGGGCAAGGCGCACGCCGACGAGTCCACCCGAGAGCGCGAGCGGGACGCTCGTGAGAATCACGAGCGGCGCAGTCCAGCTCGAGAACAGCGCGACCATCAGCAGGTAGATGATCAAGACCGACAAGCCAAATCCCTGCGTCAGCGCAGCGATCGCGGTGCGCAGCTTGTCGGCCGAGCCGCCGGTGCGCAGCGTGTACGCAGCACCGAGGTCGAGCGCCAGCGGCGGGAAGACGTCGCGCTCCACCTGCTCCACCACGCTGGAGAGCGGCGCGTCTTGCGCGATGTTCACCGTCAAGAGCACGTTGCGCTCGCGCTCCAAGCGACGCACCGACTGCGGCCCCGTCGTCGAGTCGATGCGCGCGACGCTGTCGAGCGAGACCGTCTTGCCGCTCGGCGTGACGAAGCGCAGCGCCGCGAGCTCTTCGGGCGAGGTGATGCGCTCCTGTGCGACGAGTACGTTGACGTCGACATCCCGGCCGCCTTCGATCAACGCGGTGTAGCGTCGCCCCGCGACCGCGGTCTCGACCACGCCGCCCACATCGGCCACCGACATGCCGAGGTCCTTCGCGCGCGCCTCGTCGACGGTGACGCGCAGCTCCGGACGTCCGGTGACGAGCGAGCTGCGCACGAACTGCACGCCGGGCACAGCGCGCAGCCGAGCTTGTAGCTCTTGGCTCGCCCGGTCGAGCGTGTCGAAGTCGGGCCCCGAGAGCTCGATCTCGAACTGCTTGCCCGGATCTTCGAACAGACTCGAGCGTACGGGCACGACGAACTGGAACCCCGGCAGCGTCATCGCCGGCCCGTAGAGCTGCTGGTGAAAGCGCGCGATCGTCGTGCCGTCGGCGAACTCGTCCTTGAGCACGACTCCCCCGCCGTTGAAGCGCGGGCCGACGACGGCGAACGTGTGGCGCGTCTCCGGCTGCGCGAGGATGAACTGCTCGAGCGGCTTGAAGTTGTCGCGCGCGGCCTCCGCCCGCGTCCCCGGAATCGGCGAGGCGAAGAAAAACACCAAGTTGCGGCTGCCCGTCGGCAAGTACTCCGTCGGAGGAACGATGATCCACGCCGCGAGCGAGCCCGCGAGGATCAGCAGCACGAATCCGAGCTTGCCCAACGTTCCGCCGCGCGCCGTGAGCGCGTCAATCGTCCGCGCGTACCAACGACCGAGCGCGCCGAGCGGCAACTCCTCGCTCGTCAGCGCATCGCCCTTGGCCTCGCCGAGCCACAACGCCGACATCACGGGCACGACCGTGAGTCCGACGACGAGCGACAGCAGTACGGCCGCCGAGATCGCGAGCGCAATGTCGCCGAAGAGCTGACTCGCCTCGTCGCCCTGCAACAAGATTGGGACGAACACCGCGATCGTGGTCAGCGTCGATGCGAGCACCCCGCCCCACACCTCGCGGCCGCCGTCGACGGCGGCTTCGACGATGTTCTTGCCCATCTGCCGATGGCGGAAGATGTTCTCGAGCACCACGATCGCGTTGTCGACGACCATGCCGCTCGCAAACGCGAGTCCCGCGAGCGAGATGACGTTCAGCGTGCGGTCGAGCCCCTTCAGCACGAGAAAGACCGCGACGAGCGAGATCGGAATCGAGACCGCGATGATGAGCACGCTGCGCGCGCTGCGCAGGAACAGCGCGAGCACGACGACCGCGAGCAGCGACCCCATCCAGAGGTTCCCGTACACGAAGTCGATTGCCTCGTCGATGTAGGTCGACTCGCGGTACACCGCTTCGAGCGCGACGTCGATGCCGCGATTGGCGAAGACCCGATTCATTTCCGCGCAGGTCGCATCGACTTGCTCGATCAGTTCGACCACGTTGGAGCCGCTCTTGCGGCTGATGCCGATTGCGCAGCCCGGCGTGCCCGAGATGCTGACGAAGCTGGTGGTCTCGCGATAGGTGTCGACGACGCTGGCGACGTCGTGCAAGTGGACGCTCCCCGACGGCGTCTCCTTGATCACGAGCTCGCCCAAGCGCTCGGGCAGCTCTGCGAGTCCGACGGTGCGGACCACGAACTGCCGCGTCTCGCTCTCGACGGTTCCACCGCGCACGTTGACGTTGCCGCGCGCGAGGGCCGCGCCGAGCTCCGCGAACGACACGCCGAAGCCGACGAGGCGCTGCGGATCGACGCGCACCTGCACCTCGTTCTCTTCGCCACCGACGACGAGCAAGTCGGAGACGCCCGTCACGCGCTGCAGCCGCGACTCGATCTCGTCTTTCACGAGCCGGCGCACGCGGTTCGCGTCGTAGCGCGAGCGAATCGCGATCCACATCACCTGACTGGAGTCACTGGGCGCGACCTCGACCTGCGGCTCGTCGCATTCCGCGGGCAGACTCGGGACCTCGCCGAGCTTGTTGATCACGTCGATCACCGCGAGCTGCGTGTCCGTGCCGAGCTCGTACTCCAGCGTGATCTGGCTGCGGCCCTCCGTCGACTCCGAGGTCATCTCGACCACGCCTTCGACGGCCGCGAGCACGTCCTCGAGCTCGCGCGTGATCTGCTGCTCCACCTCCATCGCCGAGGCGCCGCGGTAGCTCGTCGCCACCGTGATCAACGGGCGGTCGACCGTCGGCTTGAGCTGGATCGGGATCGTGCGATAGGCGAGTGCCGAGAAGAGCACGGTCAGGATTACCCCGACCGCGATCATGTAGGGATTGCGAACGGACCAGCGGATCGGGTTCACGGCTTCGCGGCTCCGCTCGCGGCCTCGCGCGGCAGGAGCGGCGCGCCCGGGAACGCCATCGCCGCGCCGTTCACGACCACGCGCTCGCCGGCTTCGAGCGTGCCTTCGAGCGGCTCGACGGCGCTCTGTCCACCGTGGCTCCCGAGCACGCGCACGGGCACGAACTCCGCGGTGAGCGTCGGCGCGCCGCCCTCCGCTGCCGCGCTCTTCGCACGCACGAGCACCGTTCCCGCTCCGATCACGCGCAGCGCGTCGGAAGGCACCAAGCGCGCATCGGGCACGGGTGCGAGATCGATGCGGATCCGTACGAACATGCCCGGCTTGAGCACGCGGGCCGGGTCCTCGCTCGCATCGAGCCGCGCGACTCCGCGGAACACTCGGCTCTGCTCGTCCGCCACCGGAACGAAGGCGTCGAGCGCGGTCTCGAGCTCGAAGCCGCGCGGTTCTTCGACCGACACGCGCAAGCGCGGCGCGTTGCCCAGCTTGGCGGCGATGCTGGAGGGAAGCTCGACTTCGACCTCGCGCCGCGAGCGATCGACGATCTCAAGGACAGGCGCGCCCGCTGGAAGCGAGTCGCCGACCGACGCGATGCGGCGCACGATCGCGGCAGGGAACGGCGCGCGCAGCTCGCACTTCTCGACCTCGCGGCGCGCCAGCAGAACCTCCGCCTTGCGCAGCTCGACCTGCGCGCGCTGCACGGCGATGTCCTCGTCGCGCGAGCCGGCCTCGGCCTGTCCGAGCGCCTCGCGCGCTGCCTTCACCCGCAGCTGCGCCGTGTCGCGCGCCGCCCGGAGTGCGTCGAGCGCACTCTCGGAGATCGTCAGACTCCGCACGAGCTCCTCGCCGCGCTGCGCTTCCTTCTGCGCGAGCTCGGCTTCGGCCTCGCGCACCGCGAGCTCGGCTGCGAGCCGTCGCTTGACCTCCGCACGCTCGCCCGAAAGCACGCGCTCGAGCTCGCGCACGGCGAGCGCTTCGGCAGCACTCGCACGCGCGAAGCTCGCCGCCGCGTCGCGAGAGTCGAGCGTCGCCAGCAAGGTCCCCGACTCGACCTCGGCGCCTTCCTCGACGTCGATCGTCGCGACGCGCGACGCCACCTCGAAGCCGATCTTCGAACGTGCGCTGGAGATGACGGATCCCGTGAGCTCTGCCTGTGGGCGCAGCTCGCCACGGCGAACCTCGGCGAGCGAGACCGGCAACACGAACGGCGGTCGCCCCGCGGGAGCAGCCGCGGGCTCGCCGCCCGCGTACAGGCGCCAGAGAACTGCTGCCAGCGCAGCGAGGCCGAGGAGGAACAGGATCGTCGAGGTGCGCTTGGACATGAGCTCGCCGTGATGGTCGCGTTCGCGGCCGCGCGTCGCAACTTCGAACCACGGCCCAGCCCCTGCGCTGTGGCAAGATGCGCTCCATGTCCCGTCTCCAGACTCCGCCCCGCTCGGCTCGCGCCGCGGGCAGCAGCATCGACTTTCACTCGCGGGTGCTCGCCAACGGCCTGCGCGTACTCTCCCACTTCGACTCCGCCGCGCCGGTCGCCGCCGTCTACATCGGCTACCACGTCGGCAGCGCGCGTGAGGAGCACGGTCGCAGCGGCTTCGCGCACCTCTTCGAGCACCTCCTGTTCCAAGGCTCGGCCCATGTCGCGTCCGACGGGCACTTCCGCCACGTCACGCAGGCCGGGGGCATGCTCAACGGCAACACGAGCTTCGATCGCACGCTCTACTTCGAGGTCGTGCCCTCCAACCAGCTCGAGCTCGCGCTGTGGCTCGAGAGCGACCGCATGGGCTTCCTGCTCGATGCGATGACGCAACAGAAGCTCGACAACCAACGCGATGTCGTGCGCAACGAAAAGCGCCAGAACTACGAGCAGCGACCCTATGCGAAGGCGCACGAGGTGCTCGCCGCCGCGCTGTATCCCGCGGGCCATCCCTACGCTCACATTCCGATCGGCTCGCACGAGGATCTGATCGCGGCGACGCTCGATGACGTCGCGGCGTTCTTCCGCCGCTGGTACGGCCCGAACAACGCGACGCTCGGCATCGGTGGCGACATCGAGCCCGAGCGTGCGTTCGCGCTGGCGGAGCGCTGGTTCGGCGAACTTCCGCGCGGACCGGAGCCCGAGCCCGTGCTCGCACGGCCGGAGCGGCTGGCACGAGATCGAGTCGTGATCCTCGAGGACAAGGTGGCACTGCCGCAGCTCACGCTCGCGTGGCCGACGCCGCAATCGGGCACGCGCGACGAGGCCGCGCTCGAGATGCTCGCGATGGTGCTCTCGGCGAGCCGCGCGTCGGTCCTCGATCGTGCGCTGATGATCGACGAGCTCTTGGCGCGCAGCGTCACGTGCGGCGCCTGGGCGGGCGATGTCGCGGGGCGGTTCTCGATCACGCTGACGGCGGCGCCGGGCGTGAGCTTGCAACGCCTGTGCGCGCGCATCTTCGAGCTCTTGGAGCAGGTGCGACGCGACGGAGTCGACCCGGCGCTCCTGCAGCGCATGCGCCATCGCCACGAGGCCGACTTCGTGCGCGGACTCGACTCGGTTGCGGGTCGCACGCAGGCGCTCGTCCTCTCGGACGTCTTGCGCGGAGATCCCGCGGAGTTCGCGCGCCACACCGAGCGCGTTCTCGCGGTTTCCGCCGAGGAAGTCCGTGACGCGCTCGTGCGACATCTGCTCGACGCGCCCTGCGTCCTGCTCTCGGTCGTACCCGAAGGTCGCACGCACGAGGCCGTGCAAGCGAGGGGCGCATGACGCTCGACCGCAGCACGCCGCCGCCGCGCTCCGGGCCGATCGAAGCGCGCCTGCCGCGCATCGAGCGGCGCAGGCTCGACAATGGACTCGCGCTCGCGCTCAGCCGAGCGAACTCGACTCCGGAGACGTTGGTCGAACTCACGCTGCCCGGCGGTCGGACGCGCGAGTCGCTCGGAGAGCTCGGAGTCGCGTCGCTGGTCGCAAAGGCGCTGCTCGAAGGTACCGAGCGCCTCACGACGGTCGAGTTCGTCGATGCGCTCGACTTTCTTGGCGCGGAGCTGCGGGCCGGA
>JBIKYW010000221.1:0-5709 GCA_044355055.1 Planctomycetota bacterium
GCGTTCTCCGCGGCGAGCTCCGCGAGCAGCGCCTCGCACGAGTGGCGGCGGTGCTCGACCCACGCGAGCGCCGCGTCGAGCGCACGCTTCTCGCGGCGGCCGGGCGCGAGCCGTTCGAGCACCGCGAGCGTCGTGCGCGCGGCGGCGAGCCGCCCATCGTCGAGGTCCGCGCTCGCCGACGCCAAGAGCCCGTCGATCGAGTCCGGCACGGCGGAGAGCAATTGCCCGAGCCACTCGTGCGCGGGCGTGTTCTGGCGGTTCCAGTTGAAGCGGCCGAGCTCGAACAGCCCGAGCAGGCTCGGCGCGTGCGTGCGGTGCAGCGCGAGGGCGGAGCGATAGAGCTCGCCCGGCTTGCGCGCGGCGGCTTCGGGGTGCTCGATCTCGCCGTCGGCCTCGAAGTAGAGCGACGCACGCTCCGCCAAGACGTCCGGCTCGGGTCCGCCCTCGCACAGGTCCTCGGCTTCGAGCAGCGCAGCCGAGGCCGCGACGAGGTTCCCGAGCGCCCGCTCGCAGCGCGCGCGAGCAAGGCGCCGCTCCCAGTCCGCGGCGCCGTCGCGTCGCGCACCCTCCCAGAGCTCGCGGGCTGCCCCGCGCTCGCCCGCCTCCCACAGACGTCGGCCCAAGAGCCACGCGTCGCGGGCATCCTCGCGGGGACGTAGGACCTCCTTGCAGCGCTCGGCGAGCTGTGCCGCCGCGAGTCGCTCCCCCTTCATGAGCGCCAGCTCGAGTGCCACGCGGGCGGCGTCGGCGCGGACCTCGAGGGGGAACTTGGCTCCCGATTCGAGCGCCCGCTCCGCGGCCTTGGCGGCTTCGCTCCAGCGCCCTGCGTCCCGCAGAGCTCGCGCGTACAAAATGGCCAAGCGCGCGTCCTCGGGCTCCTCCCCGACCCACTCGGCGAGCTCGGACAGGGCGCCTCGATCCCCCCGCCGCCGTCGGCGGTCGAGGTCGTCGCGCTCTAGGGCCAGTTCCTGCTCCGTCTCGCTGTCCTGCGCGGGCGGCAGCCGATGTGCGAGCGCCGCGGGACCGAGGGCGAGCAGCAGGAGCAGCAGGAGCTTCGGTCGCGATGGTGCGGGGCGTTGAAACATGCTCTTAGCTCGACGGGCGCGCGTGACTCGTTGCTCCGCCTCGGCGCCTAATGTACACCGACACCCATGCAGCGTTCGTCTCCCCGCGCCAGCGCACCCTCGGTTTTCCGGTCCCGTCGCGGTGCGCTCCTCGCCCGCCTCGCCCTCGCCCTCGCGCTCGCGCCGCTGTGCGCCTGTCCGACCGTTCCGAAGACGCCGCCGCAGGAGCCCGTCGTGGTCGAGGAGCCGGGCAACCCCGAATGGGTGCGCGAGCCGATGTCGTGGCGGAAGCTCGAGCTGATCGAGCAGTGGCTCGAGGTCGACGCGACTCGCCACTCGCCCGAGCTCGTGATCGAAGCCAAGCTCCAGCTCAACGAAGGGCGGCTGCTCTTCTCGCGGCGCGACATCGAGAACGGCGCGGCGCCCAAGGAGACGCTGCAGGTGCGCGTCGAGAGCGCGCGCAAAGGCTTCGAGGAGATCCTCGCGGACCCCGCAGCTTCCGCCGGAGCGCGCAGTCGTGCTCAAGTCGGATTGAAGGGCGCGGTCGCGCTCGCGAGTGCGCCGACGGGTAAGGGCGTCGCGATCATCCGTCGGCAGCAGTGGAACGCGCGCGCGCCGCGCGTCAGCAACCTGACGCCGCTCAAGGGCGCTTGGAGCCGCATCACCGTGCACCACTCGGCCGAGAGCACGAGCGACCCGCGCGGTGGCTCGCTCGAGGACTCGGCGGGCACGGTGCGGATCATCCAGAAGTACCACATGGACGATCCCGAGCACCGTTGGGGCGACATCGGCTACCACTTCCTGATCGACGGCGCGGGCCGGATCTTCGAGGGCCGTGAGCTCGACTGGCAGGGGGCTCACGCCGGCGGTTCGAACAACCAGCAGAACATCGGCATCTGCATGCTCGGAGACTTCGAGAAGCGCGCTCCGACCGAAGCGGCTCTCAAGTCGCTGCAGGTGCTCTTGGACGACTTGCGCGGCCGCTATCGCATTCCCGCGGAGCGCGTGGCGCCCCACAACACGTACGGCACGACGCGCTGTCCCGGTCCCGCGCTCACCGCGTGGCTGAAGAAGTACAAATAGATCCAAGGCAATCCGACGCGCGCTCAGCTTCGCGCGCGCGGCCGAGTCCGGAGCCGAGCACCCCACGATGATGCCGCAGCGACTGCTGTCGTCCCTCCCCCACGTAGCGGTGCTGTCGTCGATCGCGACCTTGTGGTTGTCGGGCTGCGGCGGGAGCGAGACCTCCGCGGTCGGCGCGCCCAACTCCGCCGCGGCCTCCGCACCTGCCGTCCAAAAAGTGCCTGTGCGGCGGCTCGAGAATCCCGACGCCGCCCCGCGCCGCGTGCGCGAGGCGGTCGAGCGAGCCGTGGCACAAGTCGAGGCGGCTTCGGCTGACCCGCGTGCCCACGGGGAGCTCGGCATGCTCTACGAAGCCAATCGGCTCTGGAGTGAGGCTCTGGCTTGCTACGGCACCGCCGCGAGCTTGGACCCGAGTGAGCCGATGTGGGTGCTCCACGGCGCCTATGCGTTCCAGTCGCTCGGCAAGAGCGACGAGGCGCTCGCACTGCTCTCGGACACGGCATCCATGTACGTCGGGTGCGCGCCGCTCCAGCAACTGCTCGGGGAACTCGCCTACGAGGCGGGTGACGCCGCGCGCGCCGAGAGCGCCTTCCGAGCAGCCCTCGCCGCTGCGCCGGAGTCGTGCGAGCCGCTCGTAGGCCTTGCGGAACTCGCGCTCGATGCGGGGCGCACCGACGAGGCCGTCGAGCTCCTCGAGAAGGCGATCTCGATCGACCCGCGCTATCGCGCTCCGCACTTCTTGCTCGGCCGCGCGCTGGCGAAGCTCGGTCGTGACGAGGAAGCTGCGCGCGAGACCGCGCGCGGAGCTGGTGGCGCACGGCGACGCATGCGCGATCGCATCCAAGAGCGCATCGAGACCTACGAGCTGGATCTCGAGCGCATCTTGCAGCGCGCGACGGCGATGCTCGACGCGCGGCGCACGGAGCAAGCGCTCGCGCTCCTCGAGCGCCATGCCCCAGCGTTCCCGCGCGACGCGCGCCTCGCTGTGAACGCAGGCAACGCCTGCCTCTCGCTCGGCCGCACGGCGGACGCGATCGTGTGGTACGACAAGGCGCTCGCGATCGCGCCGGACGAGTTCTTGGTGCACACCAATCGCGCCAATTGCCTCTTGGCCATGGGGCGCGCCGAGGAGGCACGCGCGGCCGCGCAGCGCTCGCTCGAGCTCTCCGCGACCTACGGACCGAGCTACCTCGTCCTCGCGCGGGCCCACGAGGCCTTGGGCTCGGCTGCGGAAGCACAGACGGCGCTGCGCAAGGGCGTCGAGCTCGACCCGCGCAACCCGGCGCTACGTCAGGCCATCGCGGCGGCGTGCACGGCAGCGGGGCTTCACGAGGAGGCGCTCGAGCACTGTCGAGTTCAGGCCGAGATCGTCCCCGAAGACTGGCGCTCGTTCGCGCAGCTCGCCTTCGCCGCAGCGGATGCCAAGCGTGCCGACGATGCTCGCGCGGCGCTGGAGCGCGCGCGTGCGCTCGCCCCGTCCGATCCTGCACGCGAGCAAGCCGAACAAGCGGTGCTCGAGCTCCTCAAGCCGTGAAGCACGCGCGTCCCTTCGTCCTCTTGCTGCTCGCCGCAGCCTGCGGCGACGAGGGAGACGCGCCGCGGAGCCGCTCGGCCGGAACGCAGTCGCCGGCGCCGTCGAAGTCCGGCGCGCTGTTCCGTGAGTGCTCGGAAGAGCGCGGTCTGCGGTTTCTCCATCGAGCCGCTCCGGAGAGGCGCTTTCACTTTCCCGAGATCATGGGCGCGGGGCTCGCGCTCCTCGACTTCGACAGCGATGGAGACCTCGACGTCTTCTGCGTGCAATCCGGCGACCTGCTCGCGCCTTCGCCGAACGACGGCGATCGTCTGTTCGAGAACGACGGGCAGGGCCACTTCCGCGATGTGACGGAGCGCGCGAGGCTCCGTGAGAGCGGCTACGGCATGGGCGCAGTCGCCGGAGATTACGACAGCGACGGCGATGTCGACCTCTACGTCACCAATGTCGGCGCGAATGTGCTCTGGCGCAACGAGGGCGACGGAACCTTCTCGGACGTCACGGACTTGGCGGGCGTCGGCGATCGCGCGTGGGGCACGAGCGCGGCTTGGGTCGACTACGACGCGGACGGGAAGCTCGACCTCGCGATCGCCAACTACCTGCGCTGGAGCATGGCGACCGAGCAGGAGTGCTTCGTGCGGACGGGGGTGCGCGACTACTGCCATCCCAACAACTACGGGGCTCCCGCGCGCGACACGCTGTACCGCAACGTCGGCGACGGTCGTTTCGAGGACGTGAGCGAAGCCCTGGGGCTCGGCGCGGCGTTCGGCAACGGACTCGGCGTGGCCGCGGGGGACTTCGACGGCGATGGGCGCGTCGACCTCTTCGTCGCGAACGACATGCTCGCGAACCAGCTGTGGATTCAGGGAGCCGACGGCAAGTTCAAGGACCGAGCCATGGCGCTCGGCTGCGCGCTCTCGAGCCGCGGCGAGGCGGAATCGGGCATGGGCGTGCAGGCCTTCGACCACGGAGACGACGGCGACCTCGACCTCTTCATCACGCACCTGCGCGGCCAAGGGCACGTGCTGTTCTCTTGGAGCGGTCACGGCTTCGACGACCGAACGGCTCCCGCGGGGCTCTCAGGCTCGACGGTCGGTGACACGGGCTTTGGCTGCGGCTTTGCGGACTTCGACCACGACGGCGACCTCGATCTCTACGTCGGCAACGGGCACGTGATCCTCGAAGAGCCCTACGCGGATCCCTCGCTTCCCTACGCGCAGCCGGAGCTCGTCGCGCTGCAGGGCGAGCGCGGGCGATTCGAGCGCGTGAGGGCCGAGGATGCGCTCGCGGTGTCCGGCATCGGGGCAACGCGAGGCGTCGCGCTCGGCGACATCGACGGCGACGGGGACGTCGACGTGCTCACCACCGACTGCGGTGGCGTTCTGCGTCTGTACGTGAACGAAGCTCCGAAGAGTGGCGCGTGGATCGCACTGCGGCTTCTCTCGGCGAGCGGCAGCGACGCCCTAGGCGCGAAGGCGCGCCTCCGTGCGGGCGGCCGTGACTACTGGCGTCGCATCGACACCGGCGCGAGCTACTGCTCCAGCCACTCACCGATCCTCCATTTTGGGCTTCCGGCTGGAACGACGATCGAGTCGATCGAGGTGGTTTGGCCCGACGGCGCCCGCGAAGAGCTCGGTGCGGTGGAACCCGGCCGCGTGCACGTCGTGCGCCGCCGGCGCTGACGCGCGGCTCAGGTGCGCGGACGAGCGCAGCGCTCGAGATCTGCGCGCGTCATCGAGCGCACGAGCTCGTCAAACGACATCGCGGGCTCCCAGCCGAGTTCCGTGCGAGCTTTGGATGCATCTCCGACGAGCCGCGAGATGTCCGCGGGGCGCAGTAGGCCGGGGTCGAGGTCGACGTGCTCGCGCCAGTCGAGACCGGCTTCGTCGAAGGCGATCTGTACGAGCTCGCGCACGCTGTGCTGTACGCCGGTGGCGATGACGTAGTCCGCGGGCGTGTCGCGCTGGAGCATCTGCCACATCGCGCGGACGTAGTCGCCCGCGAAGCCCCAGTCGCGCTGGGCTTCGAGGT
>JBIKYW010000222.1:0-5683 GCA_044355055.1 Planctomycetota bacterium
GTCGAGCTCCAGTCGACGCCGTCCGTGGAGGTCAGCACATCGGTCGCATTTCCCTGGCGAGCCTGCGACAAGGCGATGAACTGACCTCGCGCGAAACGCAGGGTGTGGAGGGCCTCGACCGACGGGGGCAGCGTGTGCTGCTCCCACGTCGCAAGGTCGCGCGACGTCCAGATCGCGGCCGTTCCGCGCGGAGTGCGGTCCGCATACCCCGCGAGCATCCAAAGACCATTGCCGTAGGCGATGCCGCCTAGGGCACGGTACTCGCTGTCGGCAGAGAAATAGTGAGTCTCGGAGTAGGAAGGCGGCAACGACGTACTCCATGTGCCGCTCGCGAGATCGAGGGAGTGAAGCAAGCAGCCACCGTAGCCGACACCGACGAGGCTGGCGAGGATCACGACACGCCGTCCGTCATTTGCGGAATCGATGCAAACGCCATCGCCGAGCGGATGGGCGCCCAGCTCGACGCCATCGGGCGAATACCAGCGGACGACCGAGCGCATCTTGGTGAGCTCCGCCGTGCTCAAGTCGTTCCACTCGCCTGCGAAGAGTCGCCCAGCGTGGGACGCGAGGTGCCAGCGAATCGCTGCGGGGGATGCGGGGCGCGCGAGGCGCTCGAACTGCGCCAAGTCGAGCGTCCTCGAGAGCGTCTGATCGTGGGCGACGGTGATCGCGCGTCCATCGAAGTCGGCGCCGAACGCGCTGTTCCCACGGTTGAGCGGACCGAGGTCGGTCCACACGGTGTCTCGCGCGCGAGCGAAGGGCGAAGTCACGTCGACGGCCAGCGTCGAGGCCTCGTCCGGAAGCTCGGGAGCGCTGGTCCAGCGCAAGACTTCGTTGCTCTTGGTCACGGCGACGAGCTCCTTCGAGCTGCCAGCGAGATGCTCAAAGCGCAAAGTGCTGGGCGTGACCGAGTGCCACCGGAGCGCGTCACGCGAGAGGAGGACACGACCTTCGGCGTCGAGCGCGGCCCATGTACTCAAGCCGTGCGCGATCGCGACGACGCGCGGTTGATCTCGGAGTTGGACCTCTCGAACCGATTGCGCGTGCGTTTGGAGCACAAGAGCTCCGTTGTCGCCGAGGGTCAGCGTCGCTCCGTTGGCTCCCACGACCCTAGGAGGACCCTCGGAGAGCTTCACAGCGCGTGCGGCCGCGTTCAGCTCGGGCTTCTGCGATGGGTAGACGAGTGTCCAGAGCCCTTGTTCACCCATCACGAACGGGTAGGGCTCCGGCTCATTCACCGCGCCGCTGATGTACGCGACCACCGTGTCCATCACCGAGCGCAGGCCCGCGACGGGCTCCAGTGTCGGCACGTAGCGTAGGCTTGCGCCCGCAGGCAGCGCGGGCGGCGTGTAGGGCACGAGGTAGTTCTTGAGCGAGAAGAGCTTGGGCAGCTCCGAAGGTGCGCGCTGTCCGACGACAAAGACACGTCCGGCGGACGAGAACATCGACTGCACCCGACTGCTCTCGGGCAGCGCGCTCGTCGACCAGGCGCCTTCCAGTCCGCGCTCGTGGAGGCGGGGAGTCTTGCCTGCATCTTCGTCCGCGATGAACAGTCGGCCCGCTTCGATAGCGAAACCCGATGGCCACGGGTCGTACATCGTGGGCAGTGCGCTTCGACTCCATGTGCGCGCGTCGGTCGACAGCAAGAGCGACTCGTCGCTCAGCTGTATCGCCCATAGCTCTGCGCCGCCGACAAGATCCATGGCGGTCACGTTCTCGGTGGCGAAGTCGCTCGGCAGCGTCGCTGGATTCCAGCTCACGCCGTCGTCGGACCAATAGCATGCGAAGTGCTCGCTCGCGATCGGATCGTCGCTCTCGCTGCCATCGGCGTTGCCATCGCCGCTCCCACCGCTCTGCGCGTCGACCGTATCCGGCATGGGGTGCGACACCATCGTCGTATACACCCAGCGACCTGCATGACCGTACATGCACTCGCCAGTCGGGAGATCCAACACGCCAGGCAACGGCGCAGCGCAGCGGGTCCAGAGTCCCTCGGAGTCGAGCGACCATATGTGACGTTCCTCGTCGACGGCGAGCGCGCGCCTTCCGTCCGTAACGAGCATGTTGATCCAGCGCTCCGTCGTGGTGACGCGTGTCTCGTCGAGCTTGTCCCACGACACGAAACCAAGGCCGAATGTACCCGCGAATGCGATGCCGCTCTCCAAGGCGACGGTCCGTATGGGAACGCTGTCGAATTTCGCAGGCAATCGACGCAGCTCCGCGCCGCGCGGTGCAACCCAGATCTCGTTCTCGGTGAGCACGACCAGCCCGCGCGACGAAATGCTCGACATTCGATACCTAAAAAGCGGCAAGTCGAACTGCGCGCGCGCCGTGCTTGCGAGCACCATGGCGACGAGGCACCAACGCCATCGGAGAAAGTGGCTCATGGGATCAAGGATGCCACTTTGAGGAGCGTCGGGCACTCCCGTGAACGCGGGGGTCTGTGAAAGCGCTCGGGCGCGCCCGGTCCAACCGGACACGCCCGAGCACCGTTCGCGCGACGAGGCGATCGTTCAGGGGGTGAACGTGATGCGCAGCGCCGTGCTGAAGTTGGTGTTCGAGCCGCCGGCGGCGGTGTCGCGGTACCAGGCTTGGAAGTGCCACGTGCTGCCCGAGATGAGCGCACCGGCGGCCGAGCCCGCGGTGTTGTCGACGGCGTCGATCAGCGTGTTGCCCGTGGCCGAGACGATGGAAAGGCGGCGCACGGGGCTCGCGACGCACTTGATGCCGTTGCCGAGCGTGGTCTGCGACGCGCTCGTGCCGTACAGGAAGAGCCCCGCGGTGTTCGCAGGCACGGGTGATGCCGAGAGTACGAGGTTGTTGGCCGAGATGCTCGCCGAGCCGGCCGCGGAGATCAGCGCGCCGGACCCCGTCGAGTTCGCGTTGGACGTGCAGTACGCGATGCCGATGCCGCTCGTGCAGCTTTGGCCGGAGATGCGGAAGCCGTCGAATCCCGCTTCGACGATCGAGGCCGAGCCGCTGTCATTCGCGGTGACGCGCAGCCGCATGTTCGCGCCGAGCGGAATGCCGAGCGCCGCGATGGCGGAGCCGGTGAGCGAGCCCGCTTGCCACTGCGTGCTGTTCGCGGTGTGGCGCGCGATCTGCGTCCACGGACCGTTCAATCCGTTGGCGCTGAGGTCGAGGGTGAGTGCGTCGACGCCGTCGGCGATCGTCAGGCGGAGGTAGTAGAAGTAGTCGATCCGCACGCTGGGCACCGACAGGTCGAGTGCGGGGGAGAAGAGCTGCACCGAGCCGCCGTCGACATCCGTGTTGCCGTTCACATTCTGCGTGAGCCAGCACGAGCCGGAGCCGTCGCCGTCGGTGGTCGGGTCGTAGGCCCAATTAGGGTCGTTGACCGGCACCCCGCGCTGCCACTGGCCCGCGCTCGCGCCGACGATCGCCGTGGTCCAGCCGAGGTCCGCTTGGAAGTTGTCGGAGAATGTCGTGGTGGCCGAGCCGACCTGCGCGGAGAGCGGCGCGAGCGGTGCGGTCGTCGGGAAGGTGACGAGTCCGCAAACTTGCTCGTCGAACTCGTAGTACCACTGCGGCGTCTCGCTGCACAGGAACGCCGGCAGCGAACCGGAGTAGGCCCCAGCGCCAGTGCTCGCCATGTCGACGCGCGCCCACGGCATCGAAGCGCTGGCGCGCCAAACGATGCGAACGGTGCCCGTGGGCTGGCCTGAGATCGTGGCGGTGACCGGCGTCGATTGCAGCGGCGTGACGAGCGACGGCTGGCTGCCGGTGATGCCGGCATACAGGGGCAGGCATCCGTTGGCGGCGTTGGTCATGTCCGTGGCCGAGCCCGGATGGAAGTACGTCGTGATGTTGGCCGTGCCCCCCGAGCAGAGGTGGCAGTAGCTCATCACCGTCCCTTGGTTCGAGCACACCTGCGCGGTCTGGCACGAGCCGAAGTACTGCGACGACGGGCACTGGTCGAGCGGCGGGCAGTAGTCGTGCGTGTGTCGGGCATTGAAGTTGTGGCCCAGCTCGTGCGCGCACACGATGAAGTCCCAGTTGTTGGGCTGCTGCTGGATCGGGAAGCTGATCGTGCCGTTCAGGTTGCCGGAGACGGCAAAGTTGTAGCTGTTGTCGCACAGCACGTTGAGCCACGCGACGCCGCCGCCGAGCGCGGCGCCGCTCATGAAGTGACCGACGCGTCCGCCGTTGGGGATGTTGCCGACCCACGCGTTGCGGAACTCATTCAGCATCGCGCTCGACGAGCCCGGCGTGTCCGGCGTCGTCCACGGATCGGTCGCCGTGGAGTAGAAGCCGACGTAGGGGAACGTGAGCGTGGTCGAGGCCTGCGTTTCGTAGCGATCGCTGATGAAGGACCACAGGGTGGCGGTGTAGGTCGCCTGCGCCGTCGCGTCGTTGAAGCGCTGGAAGTATTGGTAGTCGCTTTCGATCGAGACCTTGCACTCGCGCAGCGTGCAGGCGCCGCCGAAGAGCTGCGATGCGCCGCTCCCGCTCGAAGACAGGGAGCGCGGGGTGACGGAGGAACCAGGCGTCGGGAGCACGGAGCAGTCGTTCTGGAGAGCCAGCCCGCGCGCGTTGAGCTCCGACTCCGCGACGAGCAGCACGTCGCCCGCCTGCCAATCACCGCTCGCGTTGGGCCGCGTGATGAAGTGGAACAGCGAGGAGCCCGTGCGGATCCAGCCCTGCGCACCGAAGTGCGAGAACGAGAGCATCACGTCGGAGCCCGCGACTTCGGGGATCGCGCCCTTCCACACCGTCAGATCCGTGCCGTCGAGCAAGTCGGCGCGCTCAGCGCCATCGACATGGAAGCGGAAGCCGCGCCGCGCGACGTCGATGCGCTCGAGCGACAGATCGACCATGCTTCCGTCCGGCAGCAGCACGCCGGCAAGAGTTGCGGTCGGAGCGCCCACCAGATCGTCGATCCGCTCGTGGGTCAGCGTGTAGCGCAGTCCACCGGAAGCGGGCTCGCTACCGGCGAGCTCGAGCGGGAAGAGCTGCTGGGCTGCGGCGACGCCGACGAGGGAGATGCTGGCGAGGAGGGTGCGGAGGTGGTGCATCGCGTTCGGGAGGTGGGTGATGAAGCGAAATGGGACCAAGCTTCGACGAGGTCCGTGCCGCTCGGGTTCCCAGAGGGACCTGCTGCACCCCATTGTGCCCCCCGATTCCGACTTGGGGGCGGCGGGGCCGAGTTCTTCGGGCCGTTCAAGGCCCGAATGTCAGTCGCAGGCCATCGGAGAGGGCCGTGCTCGCGTTCCCGAAGCCTGTGTCGCGGAACCACGCTTGGAAGTACCAAGTGGTCCCGGGGACGAGGACGCCCGCGGCGGGGCCGGTGAGCAGATTCACTGAATGAGAGAGGCTCGTCGTTCCTCCGGAGCCCGTGAGCGGCAGGCGTCGCGTGGGGCCGCCGACGCACTTGATGGCGCCGCCGAAGTTGATGAAGGCCGTCTGCGGGCCGTAGAGAAATAGGCCGAAGGTCGAGCTCGGCACGGGCGCGGCGGAGAGCACGAGGTTGTTTGCAGAGAGGCTCGTCGAGCCCGTCGCAGCCATCTGGGCCGGAGCGCCGCTCGAGTTCTGGAACGCCGTGCAGTACGAGAGTCCGAGCGGCCCTTGGCACACGATCTTGCGCACGAGGAAGCCGTCGAACCCGCCTTCGACGATCGACGCGCCCCCGCCGTCGTTGACGGTCACGCGCACGCGCATGTTCGCG
>JBIKYW010000223.1:0-5654 GCA_044355055.1 Planctomycetota bacterium
GGAAGCGCCGCTCTTGCGCGCCGCGCGCGCGAACACGAAGGCGACCTCGTGGAGCTCCTGCGGCTCGGCGCCCTCGACGGGCACGTAGCCCTTGCCGACCTCGAACAGGCGCACCTCGTCGAAGCGACGTCGGTTGGGCTCGATGAGCGGCAGCAAGCTCACCGCGACGCTGCGACGAACCCGCGACGCGCCCTCGGTGATCGGATTCAGAACCTCGACATGCGGCGTCGACTGGAGGCCGAGCTTCTCGATCGTCGTGTCCGGCACGAACGAGTAGCTGAGCTGCTGGTGGAAGCGCGCGCTGCCCGCGAGGCGGTCTTCGATGCGGCGCACCAAGCGGCGACGCTCGTCGCGCGGCGGAGGCACGAGCGCGCCCTGCAGCGGCACTTCGGCGATGTTGCCGTAGCGGTAGATGCGGCCGACCTCTTCGACGAGGTCCTGCTCGATCCCGATGTCCTTCGTGGCGCGGATCGACGGGACCTGCACGCTCAACGCGTCCCCGTCCTTCGTCACGCCAAAGCCTAGGCGCACAAGGATGTCGGTGATCGCCGCGTCGTCGAGCGGCGCCCCGAGCATCGTGCGCACGCGCGCGCCGCGCAGGCGGATCGACTTCGAGGCGTCCTTCCACGTGCCGACGTCCGTGGCGGGAGCGGTGATCTTCACTTCCGGCTGCTCGGCTTGCAGGAGGCGCACGAGGTGCGCGGCTGCCTTCGGCGCGAGGGCGGGGTCCAAGCTCTTCTCGAAGCGCGCGGACGCATCGGTGCGAAGGCCGAGGCGCGCGGACGTGCGCCGTACGGTCGCTGCATGGAAGGACGCGACCTCGAGCACGAGGTGCGACGTGTCGCCGGTGACCTTCGAACCTTCTCCGCCCATGATGCCGGCGAGCGCCACAGGCTCGTCGCCGTTGCAGATGAGGAGATCGCTCGGCTCGAGCTTGCGCTCGACACCATCGAGCGTCGCGAGCGTCTCGCCCGCGCGAGCCTTGCGCACGACGATGCCGCTCGCGCCGATGCGCCGCGCGTCGAAGAGATGATTGGGCTGCCCGAGGTCGAGCATCACGAAGTTCGAGAGGTCGACGAGCAGGTCGAGCGGGCGCTGGCCCACCGCGAGCAGCAAGCTCTTCAGCCACAGCGGGCTGCGCGTCGCGCGCGCGCCTTCGATGTGGAGCGCCAGATAGCGCGAGCAGGCATCACTCTCGATCCGTACGGGACACGGAACGCCGGAGCCCAACGAAGGCAGCGACAGGTCGAGAGGCTTGAGCGGCCGACGCAGGATCGCGGCGACTTCGGCGGCGACGCCGCGATGCCCCCACAGGTCCGGTCGATGCGTGATCGACTTGTTGTCGATCTCGATCACCCAGTCCTCGAGCCCGAGCGCCGCGCCGAGCTTCGCGCCGACCGTGAGTTCGAGCGGGAGCTCCCAGATGCCGTCGTGCTCTTCGCCGAGGCCGAGCTCGCGCTCGGAGCAGATCATCCCGTTGGACTCGACTCCGCGGATCTTGGACTTCTTGATCTTGAAGTCGCCGGGCAGCTCGGTGCCCACGGTCGCGACGGCGACCTTGAGGCCCGCGCGCACGTTGGGCGCGCCGCACACGATCTGGAGCGGCTCGCCCGCGCCGACGTCGACGCTGCAGCGCGAGAGCTTGTCTGCGTCGGGGTGCTTCTCACGTTCGACGACATGGCCGATCGTGATGTTCGCGAGGTGCGGCAGGAAGCGCTCGACGCCTTCGACCTCGGCGGTAGAGAGCGTGAGCTCGTTGGCCAAGGCCTTGGGATCGACGCCGGTGAGGTCGACGTGGCGCGCGAGCCAGCGGTAGCTGATCTTCATGGCTAGAACTGCTCCAAAAAGCGCACGTCGCCGCCGAGCAGGTGGCGGATGTCGTCGATCGAGAAACGCAGCATCACGAGGCGCGACAGACCGAGCCCGAAGGCGAATCCGGTCCACTGCTCAGGGTCGATGCCGCCCGCGCGCAGCACGTTGGGGTGCACCATGCCGCAAGGGAGGAGCTCGATCCACGTCGAGCGCTTGCACACGCTGCAGCCCTCCTTGCAGAACGGGCAGCGCGCGTCGAGCTCGAAGCCGGGCTCGACGAACGGGAAGTAGCCCGGACGTAGACGGATCTCGATGTCGCGGCCGAAGATGCCGCGCAGGAGCGTCTTCATCGCGCCGATCAGGTGGCCGACGGAGATGTCCTTGCCGACCACGAGCCCCTCCATCTGGTGGAAGGTGTGCTCGTGGCTCGCGTCGAGCGCTTCATTGCGGAAGACCTTGCCGGGAACGATCGCGCGGAACGGCGGCGTGAGCCGCTTCATCGCGCGCACTTGCACGGGCGAGGTGTGCGTGCGCATCACGAGCCGCTCTGCACCGGGCGCGGTCTTCACCCAGAAGGTGTCCATCGTGTCGCGCGCCGGATGGTCGGGCGAGATGTTGAGCGCGTCGAAGTTGAAGTGCTCGGTCTCGACCTCGGGGCCGTCGAGGAGGGTCCAACCCATCGAGGTGAAGAGGTCTTCGAGCTCGCGCGTGACCTGCGTGATCGGGTGCAGCGAGCCGCGCGACGGCACGGGCGGCGGCAGCGTCGCGTCAAAGCCCTTGCCCGTGCGCTCCTCGGCGAGCGCGAGGGCCAGCGCGGCCTCCTGCTCCTGCGCGAGCGCGGCGTCGGCGGCCTGCTTCATCGCGTTGGCCTTCGCGCCGACCTGCCCGCGCGCTTCCTTGGGGAACACGCGCATCGCGCCGAGCGGAACCGCGCTCGCCTCGAGCGCGAGGGCCGGAGTGAGCTCGGCTCCCGAGAGGGACGTGAAGCGCGCGAGCCGCTCGCGCAGCGCGCGGGTGTCGTCGCTCTCCGGCGCGCTCGCGAGCGCGGCGAGGATTTCGTCGAGCAGGGCTCGGACGGCTAGGGCGTCGTAGGTCATGGTCGCGGAGGGAGAGGGCGGACTTGGGGCGCTCGCGGCGGAGTGCGCGGCGACCGCACGAACGTGCTGCTAGGAAACGACAGCGGCCCGGAGGACCGGGCCGCTATCAGAACGAACGTTGCGCTCGTCTTCCAACGCAAGCGTGCAGCCTGCGCCGAGGAAGAGGCAAACTCAGGCGTGGACGGCCGCAGCGCGAGCGCTCTTGGCTTCCTCGACGAGCTTGTCGAAGGCCAGCGGGTCGTGGATGGCGAGCTCGGACAGCTGCTTGCGGTTCAGCACGATGCCGGCCTTGTTCAGGCCGTCGATGAACTGCGAGTAGGGCAGGCCGCGCATGTTGCACGCCGCGCCGATGCGGACGATCCACATCGAGCGGTAGTCGCGCTTCTTGAGGCGGCGGTGGGCCGTGGAGTAGGCCCAAGCGCGCGTCAGCGTTTCCGCGACGGTGCGCCACAGGCGGTGACGACCACCCCAGTAGCCCTTGGCGAGCTTGAGGCGGCGATTGCGCTTTTGACGACTGGGGGGACCGTAGGTGGAACGAACCATGGGACTGTCACTTTCCGATCATGTTGCGCACGAGCTCAGACCAGGTCTTGTTGAGCACCATGCGGCGGCGCAGGCGACGACCGGTCTCTCCGGTGAACGGGGCATGGCCGTGACCACGGTCAGGGTGGCTGCACACGGCCTTGCCGCTCTTGGAGATGCGGAAGCGCTTCTTGACGGCGCCTTTGGACTTTTGCTTGGGCATGAGGAGCTTCTCCGGGGCGGACGCCCCGTGGAGTGTATTGGAGGGCCAAAGAGAGTAGCGAACGGGCCGCGCCATGCAAGCCCCGAGGCGCGGGCGCGCTGATTTCGGAGTTTTTTTTCGAGCCGAGAGTGCCTGCGGGGCGCTGGAGGGCGGCCCGGCGGGCCATCCGCAGCCCCCACTCGGGCTACTTGTGGGCCAGCAACATGGTCATGCGCTTGCCGAGCAGCTTCGGCGCGGACTCGATCTTCGAGAGGTCCGCCAAGGCCTCGGCAACCTCGGCCATGACGCGATGGCCGTGCTCGGGGTGGTCCATCTGGCGGCCGCGGAACACGCACACCACCTGCACCTTGTGTCCTTCCTCGAGGAACTGCCGCCCCTGCTTGATGCGGTAGTCGAGGTCGTGCTTGTCGATCATCGGGCGCACGCGCAGCTCCTTCAGGCCGCCGGAATGGCCCTTGCTACCGCCCTTTTCCTTCTTGCGCTGCTCGTACTTGAACTTGCCGAAGTCGAGGATGCGGCACACCGGCGGCTCGGCGGTGGGCGAGACCTCGACGAGGTCGAGACCGGCCTCCTCCGCACGACGGCGCGCGTCGTCGGTGGAGACGATGCCGATCTGCTCCCCCTTCTCATCGATCAATCGGACTTGGGGGATGCGAATCTGGCGGTTGACGCGGAAGTTGCGGGACGACACGTAGCTCCTTGGTTACCGGCGGGCGAGAACGAGCAGCGAGGCGCTCATAGGACGAGGAAGGATACGGAGGCGGCGCGGGGCGCGCTAGGAGGCCGGCGGAGTCGACGCCGAAGGCGCTTCCGTCGGGGATTTCTCGGGGAGGACGCTGCGCACGTGGACCTCGGCAAGCTGCTCGGGGTCCACCTGCGACGGTGCGTCGCACATCAGATCGACGGCCGAGGCCGTCTTGGGGAACGCGATCACCTCGCGGATGTTGTCGAGGCCGAGCGTCAGCGCGCTGGTGCGGTCGAGGCCGAGGGCGAAGCCCGCGTGCGGCGGGGCACCTTGGCTCAGCGCCTCGACGAAGAAGCCGAACTTGCGCTTTTGCTCCTCGGGTCCGATGCCGAGCATCGAGAAGATCTTCTGCTGCACGTCGGCGCGGTGGATACGCACCGAGCCGGAGCCGAGCTCCCAGCCGTTGAGCACGAGGTCGTAGGCGCGGCTCGAGAGCTTGCCGAGGTCGGGCTCCTTGCCGTCCATCGCGCCATCGAGGTTCCAGTCCTCCGGCGCGGTGAACGGGTGGTGTGCCGAGAAGTAGCGCCCGGCGTCCTCGTCCCACTCGAACAGCGGGAAGTGCGTGACCCACGTGAAGCGCCACTGCGCGGGATCGGTGGCCGAGGTCGGCTTGGGGATCAGGTCGAGGCGGCGACCGAGCTGGTTGCGCAGCTCGCCGAGCACCTTGCGCGTGAGCGACTTGCGGTCGGCGATGAAGAGGCACGTGTCTCCTTCCGAGGCCCCCATCGCGCTCATCAGCGCCTGCGCCGCTTCCGGCGTGGCGCAGAACTTCGCCAGCGGGCCCGAGCCGCCCGCAGCGCCGGCCTTCCACCACGCGAGCCCCTTCGCGCCGATGCCCTTGGCCACGCCTTCGAGCTCGGTGATGTCCTTGCGCGAGAGGTTGTGGCTCGCGGCCACCGTGAGCCCCATCACGCGCCCGCCGCCTTCGACGGCCGAGCGGAACACTTGGAACTCGCAGGTCTTCGCCCACGCGTCGACCGCGTGCAGCTCGAGGCCGAAGCGCAGGTCGGGCTTGTCGACACCGAAGCGCTCCATCGCCTCTTCCCAGCGCATGCGCGGGAACGGGATCGTGAGCTCGATCCCCATCGCGTCCTTGAACGTGTCGCGCATCACGCGCTCCCACGTTGCGAACACGTCCTCTTCTTCGACGAAGCTCATCTCCATGTCGAGCTGCGTGAACTCGAGCTGGCGGTCGGCGCGAAGATCCTCGTCGCGGAAGCAGCGCGCGACTTGGAAGTAGCGGTCGAGCCCCGCG
>JBIKYW010000224.1:0-5605 GCA_044355055.1 Planctomycetota bacterium
GGTGCGTTGTGGCAGGTCTGTCGCCCGGACGCTGGGGATTCGCGGCCCACCGCGTGGGGTTGGAGCCCCGCTCAGAGGGGGCGCTGCAGGTCTTCGACGGGCAGGACGTGCTCGACATCGAACTTCCCTTGCTCTGGGAAGCGCTGGAAGAGCCCTGAATCGCAGGGGGTTGGAACGCGAGCGGCGAAAGGTGCAGACTCTCTCGGACCTTGGCTGCTCGACGAGCTACATCGACGGAGACGTTGCTCGCCGCCGCCATGACCCTTGGCGCCGTGGTGTTCGACATGTTCGAGCCCTCGGCGGCGGGGGCGATGCTCGCGGCGACCGGGCAGCTCGGCATGCTGAGCTGGCTCGCGGGCGAGATCGAGCTCGGGCAAAGGCTCCGCCGCCGATCCGGCTTGCTGCAGCTCGAGGTGTCGCTGATTGTCGCGGGAGCCCTGCTCGTCCTCGCGCGGCTCTCCCTCCTCGGCGATCAGCTCTCGTCCGCGAGCGGGGCGGACCACCATCTGCACGCCGCGCGCGTGTACGACGGCTTCTTCATCGCGCTCGCGCTCGTGACCCTCGCGAGCCAGTGGCGGGCGCGTCTGACGGCGACCGTGCTCTCGCGGCTCGGGCAGCGGCCGCACCTACTGTTGGCGACGAGCTTCGCGTTGATGATCCTCGTCAGCACGATCCTCTTGTGCCTGCCGTGGTCGGTTCACGACGTCGACAGCGTGAGCGTGGTCGACGGGCTTTTCACGGCCACGAGTGCCGTCTGCGTGACGGGCCTCAGCGTGTTCGACGTCGGCACGCACTACACGGCCTTCGGCCAGCTGGTCCTCCTGCTGTCGATTCAGTTCGGAGGCATCGGAATCATGACCTTGGGCGCAGCGGCGGTGGCGCTCGTGCGAGACGGCTCCCTGATGACGCAGGTGCGCTACGCGTCGATGCTGGACGTCGGTCATCTCGCAGACTTGCGCGCGCTCGTGCGTACGATCGTGACGACCACCTTCGGTATCGAGCTGGTCGGAGCGCTGCTCCTCTTCTGGCTCTGGCGCGACGATCCGCGGCTCGAAGGCCACTCGGTGGCTTGGTATGCGCTGTTCCATTCGGTATCCGCCTTCTGCAATGCCGGATTCGCGCTTTTTCCGCGCAACTTGGCCGACTTCACCGATAGCTTCGGCGTGCAGTGGGTCCTGATGGGGCTGATCGTGCTCGGAGGTCTTGGCTTTCCTGTGTATCGCGCGATGGGGCAGCGAGCGCGCGAGCGCATGGTCACGCTGCTGCGCGACGGAAAGGCGAGCGCGCGGCCCTATGACTATCCGTCGAGCGTCGTGCTCAAGACCACGGGCTTTCTGATCGTCGCGGGAGCGCTCTTCTTCCTCGTGCTGGAGTGGAATGGCGCGATGGCGGGGCTCGACGTCGGCGAGCGCGCGATGGCGGCGCTTTTCAGCTCGGTCACGACGCGCACGGCGGGCTTCAACACGCTGGACTTCGGCGCCTTCGGTGCGCCCGCGCTGCTCGCGACCATGGGGCTCATGTTCATCGGTGGCAGCCCGAGCTCGACGGCGGGCGGCATCAAGACCACGGCGGCTTCGGCGCTCTTTGCGACATTCGTCGGCGAGATGCGCGGCCACGAGCCGCGTCTCAGCGGACGGCGGCTCGAGCCGCAGACCGTACGCCGCGCCTCGGCGGTGGCGACGCTCGCCCTCGTGTCCCTTGGAGTGGTGCTCTTCCTCCTGACCCTCACGGAGGAGCAGGAGTTCTTGAAGCTCGCCTTCGAGGCCTTCTCGGCGCTCGGCACCGTCGGTCTCTCGACGGGCATCACAGGCGAGCTCTCGACCGCGGGACGGCTCGTGCTCGTGCTCGCGATGTTCATCGGAAGGACCGGCTTCATGACCGTCGCGCTCGCGGTCGGAGCGGTGCAGTCGCGCGAGCGCTATCGCCTTCCCTCGGCCGATCTTCCCATCTGGTAGAGTCCCATCATGGCACCGCGCACGCTCGTTGTCGGCCTCGGTCGTTTCGGCTCCGCGCTGGCATTGGGCCTTGCGGAGCGAGGTTGTCCGGTGATGGCCGTCGACATGCGCATGGAGCAGGTCGAGTCGCTGAAAGACCGGCTCGCGTACGCGGTCGAGGTCGACGCGACGGACGTCGAGGCGCTCCGATCGATCGACGCGCAGTCGTGCGCGGCGGCCGTGGTCGCGGTCGGGGAGGACTTCGAGTCCGCCGTGCTCGCTGTGGCGGCGCTCAAGGAACTCGGCATCGCGCGCGTCATCGCTCGCGCGCGAGACTCGCGGCAGGCGCGCATCTTGCGCGCGGTCGGCGCGAGCGAGGTGATCGAGGTCGAGACCGAGGTGGGGCGGCGACTGGCGGAGCAGCTCGCGAATTGGGGGCGCTGAGCGCGCCTACGACGACGGACGCAGGGAGCGGGTGCGCTTGGGCGTATGGCGTGCCCGCGCCGTGGGGACGATGGTGAGGGGGTCCCTCTCCACGGAGCCTCACGCATGCCGCCGGTCATCTACGAACCTTTCAAGATCAAGACCGTCGAGCCGCTGGCTCAGCTCACGCGCGCGGAGCGCGAGCGCCACCTCGAGCGCGCGGGGCTGAACCTGTTCGGCGTGCCAGCCGAGGCGGTGACGTTCGATTTCCTCACGGACTCGGGGCAGGCCGCGATGTCGACCGAGCAGTGGGCGGCGGTGATGCACGCCGACGAGAGCTACGCGGGCTCGCGCTCGTTCGCGCGCTTCGAGGCTGCGGTGAAGGACTTGTGTGGATACCAGTACGTGATTCCGACCCACCAAGGGCGCGCCGCCGAGCGGATTCTGTTTTCCCTCGTGAGTGGGCCCGGCAAGGTGATTCCGTCGAACTGTCACTTCGACACCACGCGGGCCAACATTGAGTTCGGTGGCGGAGAGGCGCTCGACCTTGTGATCGACGAGGCCGCGGATCCAGCGAATCCGCATCCATTCAAGGGCAACGTGGATCTGCGCAAGCTCGAGCGACTCGTGCGGGATCGACGCGCAGACATTCCGCTCGGAATGGTGACGATCACGAACAACAGCGCGGGCGGGCAGCCGGTGAGCTTGGAGAACCTGCGCGGCGTGTCGCGCATTCTGCGTGCGGCGGGCATTCCGTTCTTGCTCGACGCCTGCCGCTTCGCGGAGAACTGTTGGTTCATCCGTCAGCGTGAGCCCGGGCAGGGGCACCGCGCGCCGGTCGACATCGCACGCGAGGTGTTCTCACTCGCCGATGGCTGTACGGTCTCAGGCAAGAAGGACGCGCTCGTCAACATGGGCGGGTTTCTCGCGCTCGACGACGACGCGCTCGCGCTGCGAGCGCGCAATCTGCTGATCCTGACCGAGGGATTCCCGACCTATGGCGGCTGCTCGGCGCGCGATCTCGAAGCCATGGCCGTCGGTCTGCACGAAGCACTCGAGCCGAGCTACCTGGAGTACCGCTCGCGCAGCACCGCGTACTTCGCCGACGGATTGGAGTCGGTCGGTTATCGCACGGTGCGCCCCACGGGCGGCCACGCGGTGTACATCGATGCGCGCGCTTTCTTGCCGCACATTCCGCCACAGGAGTACCCCGGACAGGTCCTCGCGTGTGAGCTCTACCTGCACGGCGGCATTCGCTCGTGCGAGATCGGCAGCGTCATGTTTGGCCGACACGACCGAGACGGACGCTTCGTCGGAGCCCGCAACGAGCTAGTCCGACTGGCGATTCCGCGGCGTGTGTACACCCAGAGTCACATCGACCGAGTCGTCGAGCTCGCGGGCGAAGTCGCGCAGCGCTCGAGCGCACTGCGCGGTCTGCGCATGACCTATCGCCCTGAATATCTTCCGCACTTCACGGGTCGCTTCGCTCCGCTCGAAGCCCGCGTGCCCGTCGCTAGCGCGTAGGATCGATGCGCGGAACGCGTTGGAGCGCGAGCGCGAGGTTCTCCGCGAAATCGTGGCGGTTGTAGGCCTTGGCGGCGATCGTTTCGATGGAGGGAAGATTGGCCACAACCCACGCGGGCGCTTTACCCGCCTCGACCGCGCGACGGAACGAGTCACGCGTAGAGCCGAACTCGGCGCGCAGTCGCGCCAAGTCGGCCCCGAGCGGGTGCAGGTCTTTTTTGTGGGCCGCTCGCCACGACGTCGCGCTCGTGCGCGCAAGGATGGGGTCGGTGAGGCCGTCCCAGTGCACGAACGTGTGCGTGAACATCCGCCAAGCGGTGGCGCACCAACCGATGGTGGTCAGCGGATAGCTCGCGGGCGTCTCGTCGGACGCGAGCCAGCGCGCGTACTCGTCGCGGATGTCGCTGGGGCCCGCGGGGAGCAGTGGGCTCTCGCCGTAGACGAGGTCGAGCTGCGCATCGTCGAGTTGCTCGATCTCCGCGCGGAGAGTCCAAGGGGAATACGTCAGATCGGACTTGAGTCGGTGGTACTGCGCGTCGTTGATCTCGTCGAGCTTCACGTGCTCGGCATCGCGACCCATGGGGTGCTTCGAGAGCTGGCGCGGGTAGAGACAAAAGGTTCCAACGGCGACGGTGAGGGCCGCGAGCCGCGCGCCGTGGCGCTGCGAAACGGCGGGCCAGCGCGCGAGGGCGTGTTCCAAGAGGCCACTCCACGCGCACGCGAGCAGCACGAACGGGAATGCGAGGTAGCGATAGTGACGCGGGTCGCCGCCGATCTTGGCGACATACACGCACACCGCGAGAGCGCAGAGGGTCAGAACGACGCGGCGCTCCAAGAAGAGCTCGCGCGTACCGCGCAGCGAGAACGCGAGGAGCGCAAATGCCGCCGTGAGCCAGTACGTGCCGTACGTGTGGAACGTGTCGTGGAGATACGCGAGGCCGCGCGTCCAGTGGACCTCGTCCTTCAGATAGAAGGTGTTGGGCAGGAAGTCCGCGTAGTACACGACGCGGAAGAGGAGCCACGCGCCAAGGGAGACGCTCGCGACGAGGATCGGTGTCCAGGGAATGCGGCGCTCGCGCCATGCGAAGTAGGCGAGCGCGAGCACGAGCGGCGCGGCGAGCTCGTGGCGGATCATCGGCGCGAGCCCGGCGATCCACTGTGCCGCGCGCACGTGGGGCGCGAAGACGAAGAGCGCGAAGCCCGCGGCCGCGAGCTGCACCATGGGAGACTCCACGCCGCTCGTGAAGTAGGTCTGGGTCGCGTAGTTGAAGGCGAGGTAGACGAGGGGCAATTGGACGAGCGGGACGCCCGCGGGACTCGTTCGGCGCGCGAGCACGACGAGCAAGTACCACGTTCCCGTGGCGCACAAGAGTGCGAGGACTCGCACGATCAGCCACCAGTCGAGACCGAGTGCGCGCAGCGGGATCAGTGAGATGCACCACAGCGGACTGGAGTAGCCCTCGACGTACTCGCCTTCGTTGAAGACGAGTCCGCGCTCCAGCGCGACGAGATTGTCGACGTAGCGGAAGTAGATGAAGGCGTCGTCGAGCAGCCACGAGTACTGAAGCGAGAGGACCAGGCTTGCGGCGAGGCACAGCCACTCGATCGCGCTCGGGCGTGGCCACGCCCCGTGCTGCGGCGCTGCGTTCATTCGACGCTAGAAGACGATCGTCGCGAGCAGCCCGAACATCCACTCGGTGGTGTTGTTGGCCTGATTCTCACCG
>JBIKYW010000225.1:0-5600 GCA_044355055.1 Planctomycetota bacterium
CTGTCCTGAGGACGGGCTCGGCGCGGCGGAGAGATGGCGGAGCGGCTGAACGCGCCGGTTTCGAAAACCGGTGTGCCCGCAAGGGCACCGGGGGTTCAAATCCCTCTCTCTCCGCCATCTTCCTGTCCACGGGCGGAGAGGTGACCGAGCGGCTGAAGGTGCACGCTTGGAAAGCGTGTGTACGTCACAAGCGTACCGCGGGTTCGAATCCCGCCCTCTCCGCCAGCCTCCTCGACGGACCTCTGTCGATTCGCACCGGTGCGCGCGCACGGGGCGCGATCGGCGGAGTCCGCTTCGCGCGTGTTTTTTTCGGCGCGGGCCTTCCGCTCGCATCCACGTCCGTTCCTAGCGACGTGCGTTCGCATCGTCGTCCGATCGAGAGCTTCTATCGCCGCGCGGACCTGCGCGCGCCGCGCCGCGCCTCGCGAACGCTAGGATGAGCGCCATGTCCTACCTCGTGCTCGCGCGCAAGTACCGGCCGCGCACCTTCTCGGAGGTCGCCGGTCAGGAGACTGCGATGCGCACGCTGCAGGGCGCGATCGCCGAAGAGCGCGTGGGGCACGCCTATCTGTTCTGCGGGCCGCGCGGCACCGGCAAGACGACGACCGCGCGCATCCTCGCCAAGGCGCTCCTCTGCGAGAAGGGGCCGACGAGCGAGCCCTGCCTCGAGTGTGCGCAGTGCAAGGACACCGAGAGCGGCGCGAACGTCGACGTGATCGAGTTCGACGCGGCCTCGAACACCGGCGTCGACGACGTGCGCATGCTCAAAGAGGCCGTCGGCTTCGCGCCGATGCGCGCGCGCTTCAAGATCTACATCATCGACGAAGTGCACATGATGTCGAAGGCGGCGTTCAACGCGCTCCTGAAGACGCTCGAAGAGCCGCCGGCGCACGTGAAGTTTCTCTTCGCGACGACCGAAGTCGACAAGGTGCTCGAGACGGTGCGTTCGCGCTGTCAGATCGTGCGCCTCTCGCTGATTCCCGAGGCGCGCATCGCGTCGCACCTCGACTCGGTGCTCGCCAAGGAGGGCATCGCGCCCGACGTCGGCGTCACCGCGGAGCTGGCCCGCTTCGCGCGCGGCTCGCTGCGCGATGGCCTGTCGATCACCGATCAGCTCCTCGCGCTCGTCGGCGATCGGCCGACGGTCGAGGATGTCCGCCGCGTCGCCCCGCAGGGCGGTGCCGAGCAGGTCGAGCGTTTGCTCGCGCTGCTCGAGAAGGGGGACCGCTCCGGCGTCCTCGCGGCCCTGCCGCGCACCGACGGCGGTGAGAGCGAGCTGGCGGGCGCGCTGCTCGCGCACCTGCGACTGGGGCTTCTGTGCCTCCTGTGTCCGGCCGACGCGCAGCTGCACGAACCCGACGCGGAACTTCGCACGCGACTGGCGGAGCGCGCCAAGCGGCTGGGATCCGAGCGCGTCCAGCTCTGGCTCGAGGAGCTGCTGCACGCGCGCGAGCGCATGGAACTCCTGCCGCAGCAGGCGCGCATCGTGCTCGAGGTCACGCTGCTCGACCTCTGTCGGCCCGAGACCACGCTGCCGCTCGCGCAGCTCGAGCAGCGGCTGCTCGCGCTCGAAGCGCGGCTCGCGGGCGGCGCTCCACCCCGCCCTTCGTCCGCGCCGGCGTCTCCTAGCGCACCGCCGGCGCGCTCCAGCGCAGCGCCCGCACCGACGGCTGCGCCGCGCGAAGCTCCCGTAGAGACGCCGCGAGCGAGCCCGCCTCCCGCGACTCCCGCCGCGCCGCCTCCGGCCGCCAGCGCGCCTTCGATCCCGCCCGCGTCCAGCGCGCCGCCCCCCGCGAGCGCCGCGGCGCCCGCGCCGCGCAGCGTGCCCGCGCCCGCGCCCCGCGCCATGCCGCCCGCGCGCCCCGCCGCACCCGGGCGGCCGTCGGCGACGCCCGGCTCTGGAGTGTGGGGGACGCTGCTGACCGAGCTCGCCAAGACCCACGCGGAGGCCGCCGAAGTGCTGCGCCGCCGAGGTCACCTCGCGGAGACTGCCGGAGCACGCACGACGATCACGCTGCAGCGCACGCTCGACGCCGAGCGCGCCCTGCTCGCGGATCCCAGCCTGCGCGGCGCGATCGAAGCGCATCTTTCGCGACTGCTCGGCCGACCGACCCAGCTCGTGCTCGACGACCCCGCGACGCGCGCCGCGGGTTCGTCGGATCCCTTCACGCGCGAGGTCGCCGAGCTCTTCGGCGGACTGATCGAGGACAACGCATGAACGGCGCCTTTGGCGACATGGGCAGTCTCCTGAAGCAAGCGCAGCAGATGCAGCGCGAGCTCGACCGCGTGCGCGAGGAACTCAAGAACCGCACCGTCGAAGGCAGCGCGGGCGGCGGCGCCGTGCGCGTCCTCGCGAGCGGGGATCGCAGCATCGTCAAGATCGAGCTCTCGGCCGAGTTGCTCGCGCGGCCCGACAAGGCGTTGATCGAAGACCTCGTTCTCGCGGCGAGTCGCGATGCGCAGGCGAAGGCCGCGCGTCTCGCGGCCGAGGCGATGGGCAAGGTGACGGGCGGCATGCAGCTGCCGGGGCTCTTCTAGGGCGCGACGCGTGGCGTACCCCGAGCCGCTCGAGAAGCTGATCGAGGCCTTCGCGCGCTACCCCGGCGTGGGGCGCCGCACGGCGGAGCGCCTCGCCTTCCACGCGCTGCGCGATCCGTCAGCGCGCGAGCTCGCTCCGGCGCTCGAGCGTGCGGTCTTGGAGACCGAGCTGTGCCGCGCGTGTTGCAACGTCACGCGCTCGAATCCCTGCGCCATCTGCGCGGATCCCGAGCGCGATGCGCAGACCCTGTGCGTGGTCGAGCAGCCCAAAGACGTCGAGGCGATCGAGCGCGCGAAGGTGTATCGCGGCCGCTACCACGTGCTCATGGGGGCGCTCAATCCGGCGGATGGCAGCGAACCGGCGCATCTGTTCGTCGGACGGCTCGTCGAGCGCGTCGCCCGCGAGGGCACGCGCGAAGTGATCCTCGCGACCGACCCCGATGCCGAAGGCGAGGCCACCGCGCGGCTGGTTCTGGAGGCCCTCGCGGCCGCGCGGCTCGCACCGCGCGTGACCCGCATGGCGCGCGGGCTTCCCGCGGGCAGCGCGATCGAGTATCTGCACAAGGGCGTCCTCGAGGACGCGCTCGAGGGGCGTGTCGAGCTCGTGCTGCGCCCGCCCAAGCGCGGCTGAGCCGCTGTTCGGCCGCATTTTTACCGCATTCGTGGCTCAACCCGCCGCGCATCTGCGTCGATACGCAGAGCGTGAGAACGCGCCTCGAGCTCCGTCAATCGATGGGGCAGCACATGCTGCTCGCCCCGCGCATGCTGCAGTCGATCGAGCTGCTCGCGCTTCCGACGGTCGAGCTCGATGCGTTCCTGCAGGCCGAGGCTGAGCAAAACGAGGCGTTGTCGGTCGAGGAGCCGCCGCGAAGCGAGCCCTTCGAGCGCGCGCGCGTTCGCGTCGCGCAGGACGCGACGGCTCGCCACGACGAGTGGATCCAAAGCCAGCCGGCGCGCGGGAGCGGTCGCACCGAGCGGCTCTGCGAGGAGCTCGCGCTGCTCGAACTCGACTCTGCGACCGAGGCGTGGGCGCGCTGGCTCGTCGCGCGCCTCGATGCGCGGGGCTACTTGCCCTACGACGGGGACGAGCTGCTCGCCAGCGCGGCGCTCGATGGACTCTCGGGCGGCGCGAGCGCGCTCGAACTCGCCCGCGCGGCCCTCGCTCAGCTCGAGCCGAAGGGGCTCGGTGCCCGTGACGCGCTCGACGCCCTGCGACGGCAGCTGGACCCAAACCACCCCGACTTCTCGCTCTTGCAGCGCATTTTGGGCGAGTTTCTGGGCGAGCTCGCGCGCAACCACATGCACGAAGTGGCGCGCTCGCTCGGCATCGATCTACCACGGCTGAGCGGGCTGCTCGCTCAACTGGCCGCGCTCGATCCCGCGCCTGGAGCCATCGACGACGAGGCCCCTGCGCCGATCCTTCGCCCCGATCTCGTGGTCGAGCGCAACGATCAAGGCTCGTTCGAGGTGCGCCTCGAGCGTTCGCACTGGCCGTCGGTCTCGCTCGACGCGCGCGTCCAGCGCCTGGCAAACGACCGCGCGCAGCCGCGTGAGGTACGCAGCTACCTGCGCGGCAAGATCGAGCGCGCACGTTGGCTCGTCGATGCGCTGGAGCTGCGCGGCACAACCTTGCTCGCAATCGCCCGCGCGGTACTCGCGCACCAGCGCGAGTATCTGGAGCACGGCGCGGGACACCTCTCGCCGCTCACCATGACTGCGATTGCGACCGAGCTCGGTCTGCACACGAGCACCGTGAGCCGCGCGGTCGCAGGCAAGTACGTGCAGACGCCGTGGGGCGTGCTGGCCCTGCGCGAGCTCTTCCCGCAGCCCTCGGTCGACGGCGCGAGCGCCCGCGACGACGTGCGCGAGGTCGTGCGCGAGCTCTTCCTGCGCGAGAATCCGAGCGCTCCGCTCTCGGACGACGAAGCCGTCGCCGCGCTGGCGGGCCGCGGACTCTCCCTCGCGCGCCGCACGGTGGCGAAGTACCGCGCGGAGCTCGGGATCGCGAGCTCGTACCTGCGCCGCCGCTACGCCTAGTTGTCCATGCTCCGAGGGCGCGTGTAGCCTCTCGTGCCCCGCCATGCGCAACGTCCGCATCCTCGTCGCCTACGACGGCTCGCACTTTCACGGCTGGCAGCGTCAGGAAGGCTTCGACTCGGTCCAAGAGACGCTGGAAATCGCGCTCGAGAGCCTCGTGTCGAGCCATGTGACCGTGTTCGGCGCCGGCCGCACCGACGCGGGCGTCCACGCGCTCGGGCAGGTGGCCCACTTCCACGTCGACACGCACCTCGACGACGACCGCCTGCGCCATGCGCTCAACGCCCACCTGCCCGAGGGCGTGATCGTGCGACGCCTCGAGACCTGCGCCGATGACTTTCACGCGCAGTTCGACGCGCTCGGCAAGCGCTACGCCTACCGCGTCGAGACGGGTCGCTTCCGCTTGCCGTTTCCGCCCCGCTACAGCCACTTCGTGCGCGATCCGCTCGACCTCGCCGCCATGCGGGAGGCCGCGCAGCGCTTCGTGGGCAAGCAGGACTTCGCGGCCCTCGCCAGCGCTGGTTCCCCGCGCAAGTCGACGGTGCGCACGATCCGCTCGCTGCACATCGTCGCCCGCCGCGGCTCGTTTGCGATCGTCGTCGAGGGCGACGGGTTCCTCTACAACATGGTCCGCACGATCGCGGGCACTCTGCTCGACGTGGGGCGGGGCAAGCTCGACGCCGAGCGCGTGAGCGAGATCCTGCGCAGCGCCGACCGCCGCGAGGCCGCGGCGACGGCTCCGGCGGAGGGACTGTACCTGCTCTCGGTGCTCTACGAACCGCGCGCGTTCTCGGGGCCGGACCGCGGGCCGCGCGGCGTGCCGGGGTTGTTCGGTTAGCGCGCAGTTTTCGGCTGGTTTCGCGGTGTTCGCACAAATCACCGTCAACCCCTTGACGCTCTTGGGACTTGCGTCGAAGGTGGAACTTGCTGGGTGCGACGGGGGACGCGAGAGCGCCCCGCGCCGCTGTGACGAAATCGATGACTCCTGACCACAGGGCCTTCCGAAGGGACGGCCGGATAGGGAC
>JBIKYW010000226.1:0-5598 GCA_044355055.1 Planctomycetota bacterium
TCGAAGGCTTCCCCGGTTGGCTGATCGTCAAGCTCGTCGCGTGGCTCGTGCTCGCGGGCACGACCGGCATGGCCTTCCGCAAGCCGGGACTCGCGAGCGCCTTCGCGCTCGTGAGCGCGGTCGCAGTGATCGCCGCCGTGTACTGCGTGTACACCAAGCCTTTCTGAGAGCCTGCGGCTCGTAGATGCTCGCGCTGGCGCTCGCGCCGATTCTCGCGCTGGCGCCGCTCGCGCTCGCTCAGAAGCCGTCGAAAGACGGCAGCGACGCACTGTTTCAAAAGGGCGAGATCCGCGAACTCAAGCTCGTGCTCAGCGCCGAGGCCGAGCAGTCGTTGCGCGATGCGCCGCGCACGTACGTGCCGTTCGAGCTGTGGGTCGACGGCAAGCGCTTCGCAACCGGAGGCGGCGTGAAGCTCAAGGGCGCCGCAGGCAGCTTCCGCGTGTGGGATGAGAAGCCGGGACTGACGATCAAGCTCGACAAGTTCGACGGGAAGACACTCTTCCACGGACTCGAGAAGTTCCATCTCAACAACGCCGCTCAGGACGAGTCGTACCTCAGTGAGTGGCTCGGCTCCGAGGTGTTCCGCGCGGCAGGCTATCCCGCGACGCGCGTCTCCCACGCCCGAGTGTTTCTGAACGACCGCGACGCGGGCCTGTACGTCCTCAAGGAAGGCTTCGACCGCCGCTTCCTCGCGCGCTGGTTCGCCGACACCAACGGCAACTTCTACGACGGCGGGTTCTGTCAGGACGTCGACGCGCCTCTCGAGCTGGACAGCGGGAAGGGCGCGGAGGATCGCAGCGATCTCGCGGCGCTCGCAGAAGCGTGCCGCGAGAGCGACATGGTGAAGCGTTGGGGAGCGCTGGAGCCGGTGCTCGACATTCCGCAGTTCGTGCGTTTCATGGCGCTCGAAGAGCTGCTCGGTCACTGGGACGGCTACACGATCAACAGCAACAACTATCGACTGTACTTCGTGCCCGGCGGACGAGCTCAGTTTCTACCCCACGGCATGGACTCGGTCGTCTCCGACGCCTACGCGAGCACGCTCGACATGCCGTCGTCGATGCTCAGCAGCTCGGTGATGAAGCGTCCGGAGTGGCGGAAGCTGTATCGCAAGGAACTCAAGGAGCAGCTGCCGCGACTCGAGCCCAAGACGCTCGTCAGGAAATTGGAGCCGGTCCAGCAGCGCGTCGAGGCGGCGCTCAAGGGAATGGGTGGAGAGATCGCGGCCCTGCAGCGCGAGCGCTATCGCGAGTTGGTGGAGCGCATCGGCGAGCGCTATCGCTTCCTTCAGGAAGAGGTGAGCGCACCCGAGCCGAAGCCGCTGGTCTTCAAGGTCGGAGTGCCTGTGACGCTCAAGGGCTGGCGCTCGCACTCCGAGGTCGACGATGCACGTGTCGAGTCCGAGGTCGACGACGGAGTCAACTGGTATGTGGTCGACTGCGGACCGAGCGGCCGTTGCATCGCCGGCTTCCGCAAGGGTGTCCTGCTCGCGCGCGGCAAGTACAAGCTCACGACAACGGTGCGTGCGGAAGGCGTCGAGCCGCTCGTTGAGGACGGTGCTCCGTCCCAAGGAGTCGCGGTGCGCATCTCTGGCGCCTCCGCGACGAGCTCGGTCCAAGGCAGCGCGACCCGCGAGCTCGTCTTCGAGTTCGAAGTGTCCGAAGAGACCGGCGACATCGAGCTCGTGCTGGAGCTCCGTGCAACAGCGGGGCGCGTGCGATTGCGGCAGGATTCGCTGAAGCTCGTGCGCCTCGGCGAGAAGTAGCGCGGCTCGCGCTGCTAGGATCTGGGCGCATGGAACAGCTCACGCGCGTCTTCGCCAGCGATTCCGACGTCGAGCTCGGCGTGGCGTTCGTGCGGCTGGTCGCATCGCTGCTGCTCGGTCTCGCCGTCGCCTGGATCCACCGTCGCGCCCGCGTCCGCGCCGGGCGACCGGCAGAGACGACGCTCGCTGGGACTCTCGTTCTGCTGACGGTGCTGCTCTGCCTCACCGCGCTGGTGGTCGGCGACAACGTGGCGCGCGCCTTCAGCATCGTCGGCGCCCTTTCCATCGTCCGTTTTCGCACGGTCGTGGACGACACGCGGGACACGGCCTTCGTCGTGTTCGCGGTGGCGATCGGACTCGCGGCGGGTGCAGGCTACTTCTGGCTGCCGCTGCTCGCGTTGCCGGTAGGTGCGGCGGCGTCGATGTGCTTCGTGGCGAACTCCCACACTCTGGCGGTCCGCGCCAACGTGGGGTTTTCTCGCTGGGCTGAGTTGGAGGCCGCGCTGAATGCGCATGCTCTGCGCGTCGCGTGCAAGGGCGTCGGGACGCGCCGCGGCGGCATGGAGCAAGACCGTTACTACGAGGTCGTACTCCGCACCGAGGCCGAGCTACCCCTGCTCTTCGACAAGCTCACGGCGCTCGATGGCGTGCTGAGCGTGCAGCTCGACGGATAAGTCCGATCCCCAGACCGCGCTCGCGCCGGGGAGCGTGGACGGGCAGCCGCGTTGGACGTAGCTTCAGACGAGGAGCCGCGCAATGCCGCGGAGGTTGCAGCCATGCTCGACGCTTTGTTTCTGTTCGCGGCATTCGCGGCCACGTCGGCCCCCCGACAAACGGCGACGGACATGCAGCACGCGCAGGTGCTCGAGCGCTCCCTCGACTCGGTGTACATGCTCGGCGTCTCTCGACGCAGCGAGACCGGACCCGAGGCCTTCGAGTTCATCGGCACCGGTTGGGTCATCGAGCAGGGCAAGCTCGCCACCAATGCGCACGTCGCAGAGTCACTGCTCGCGAAATCGCACGAGGGAAGGCTCACGGCCCGCCGCTCTTGGAGTGATCGCGACGAGCTGCGACTCAGCAGCGCAGGTATCCGCATCCACCCCGCCTACGCCCCTTGGAATGCTCGCCTCAAGCGCATCATCGTGCGCGCAGAGCACGATCCGGCCGCGGCGCGCTCGATGAGCTTCATTCCCGTCGCCGACGTCGCGATCTGCACGGTGGAAGCGGGCACGACCGCCGCGCCACTGCCGATCGGAGATCCCGCGAGCGTGCAGCCCGCTCTCTCCGAGTCGATCGTGTACCTCGGTTTTCCACACGAGAACATGTCCGGCTTCCCCACGGCACACGCCGTGCCCGGTCACGTCACCGCGAAGACAGACTTCTTCTTCCAGCGCGCGCCGTGGTCCGAGTCCTTCCTGATCCACTGGTGCGGCCCCGTCGTGGGCGGAGCCAGCGGCAGTCCGATGCTCAATCGTGCGGGACAAGTCGTGGGCCTGATCTCCGCCTCGGAGAACAACCTGTCCATGAACGGGGAGCGGACGAGCTTCGGTTTTGCCTATGGTCAGCGCATCGACTTGGCACGCGAGCTCCTGCGCGACGACTACGCCAAGGTGCAGGCGCAGCGCGACGTCGATTGGTCGCGCCGCATCGCCAAGCTCCTGCTGCCCCCCGAGGAGTTGTTGGCGCAAATGGCGCAGACACGCGCGGAAATGGACGGCATTCCGACGCTCGGCGCTGCGCACACCGTCCACAAGGGTGTCTTGCACCTGACGCGCGGAGAAGCCGCCACGCTCGCGGTTCCTGCCGAGTCCGGCTATCGCTACGGCTTCCTCGCCGCGGCGCACGATGGCAGCGACATCGACGCCTGCGTCGTCGACTCCGACTGGGAAGGAATGCTCGGAGAAGACGTCGAGTCCGACTACTTCCCCGTGGTCTGGCTCGGTCCGTTCGAGGAAGAAAAGTCACTCACGTTCCTGATCAACGCCGACGAGACGCTCCTAGGCGACACGGAGTGCACGGTGCACGTCTACAAGTACGTGCCCGCGACCGAACCGACGCTCGCGGAGGAAGGCGTGTTCTTCCGAGAGACTCTTCAGACGAGCTCCCTCGCGGGGCAGTCCCAGACGTGGCGCTTCGCCGTGGAGCCCAACGCTTCGCTGATGTTCTCGGCGACTTCGACCGACGGCTTCGACATCGACCTGCTAGCAACTCTCGACGGAGTCGTCATCGCCTCCGACGAGACGCCCGACTCCGTTCCACTCATGATCTTCGAGACGGCGAGAGCCGGAACGCTCGAGCTGCGCCTGAAAACTCCGCAAGGCATGCCCTCCGGCTCCACGGTCGAGCTCCATGGCCTGCTCTTCAGCGGCGCTCCCCCGCAGCGCCTCCATGAGCCGCCCCCGAGTCCGCGCGAGTTCTCGCACGCCGAGCTGCGTCGGATGATGCGCGAGCAGCTCGACCCCGTGTTCGAGGCCAACATGGTCGTGGATTCCGTCCTCTTGGACGAACGGGTGCTCGTGCTCACGTCCCGCACCGAATTTCAGATCGAACTTCCGGACGGCGTGGACTTCGTGTTCAGCGCGCTCACGCCCACCGGGGGAGATCTCGACCTCGAGGTGCGGATCGACGGAAAACTCGCGACGGAGGCCGGCAAGTCCAACACCGCTCCTCCGATCGCCTTCCTCGAATCCGCGGAGCGAGCACGCAACGCGACGGTTCGCCTGCTGCTGCCGGAGCGCGACGCGCGCGGTCGCCAAACCTACTTCTGCGTCAATGCCGTGGATCTCTAGCGCGGCAAGTCACTTTCCGCTCTCGAGCAGCGCGAAGTCCACTCGCGCGGTCGCGCCGAGCCAGATACGGAGTTCGTGTCGCGGGTCATCGCGCTTGTCGCGCTGCGGATCCCATTCGCGCGGCTCCCAGTAGGTCGTGAACCACGGCGCGGAGTCGATCACAACCGGAAGCGAGCCCGTGGCGATCGGGCCGCTATTCGAAGAGAGCGGGGAGAGCGCTTCGACCGAGATCGTCAGGCTACCCGGCGTGAACTTGAGCACCAGCTCGTAGGGCGCGGTCACCAAGCTCTCGCGAGAAAAGCCGCTCGCATAGACCAGAAACTCGTCGTCTCGCTCCTGCACGAGCACGGGGACCACGCTGCGCACATCACTTGCGCGTCGCGCCGCCGGAGTGATGAACATCCGCACGATCCCCTTCTCTGGAACGCTCTCGTGGCTCACGCTGATCACCGAGCGTTCACGCGCATTCATGAGGTCGATGTCACAGTCGGCCCCGCCGCGGGGCGCGACAGCGCAGGCGGACAGTGCGACCGACAACAGACCTAGCCAAAGTCCATGCTTCATTCGAGGGTCCTCACGGGTCGAACGCCCACAAACCGATCCGCGTTGGAGGGGTGCACGCCGCGCCGGGCGCTCGCGCGCAGCTGGTCGGGCGTTGTGTCGTAGCTTCCCCCGCGCACCACGCGATCGCGCGGACGTTGGGGCTCGCGCAGACCCGTGCGCGGTTCGACGGAGGGACGATCTTGGCTGTCCGAGATCGCGTCGGCGCACCACTCCCCCACGTTGCCCAGCACGTCGTACAAACCGTAGGCATTCGGTGCGAAGACTCCGACGGGCGCGGTGCGAGCGTAGAGATCGCGAGGATCTTCAGCGCCGCCTCGCTTTGCATTCGCGCGGCCCGCGAGCGCTGCTGCTTCGTCGCCAAAGACGAACACCGCGTCGCTGCCGCCCCGCGCCGCGTATTCCCATTGCGCTTCCGTCGGAAGAGAGAGTCCGAAGAGCTCCAAGCGGTGCGCGCTCTCGTGAGCGTCCACCGACTCCACG
>JBIKYW010000227.1:0-5577 GCA_044355055.1 Planctomycetota bacterium
GGGCGTGCGGAGCGGCGCTTGGCGGGGTCGGGGTCGAGCTTCTCCGCGTAGTAGAGGACGACGAACTGCTCGTCGGGCTGCGTCGGGATGGCCTCGTAGTCGCGCGGCCGATCGAGATCGACGCCGAGCTCGGGGAAGCGCTCGCGCGTGTAGCCGCCCTGCGGAGTGGCGAAGCTCGGCGGCGGCACGGAGCTCGATGCGAAGAGGGCGAGAGCGAGGAGGGCGGTGCGGAGGGACATGCGGCGCTGCGGCGAATCGACTGGCGCACATCGTACGCGAGGCGCCCGTGACGCGAGAGCGCCCTTGCGCAGGGCGGGCGCGGGAAGGTACTCCGTGCGGGATGAAGCTCGCGTGGTCAGGGATCCAAGGAGTCTGCGACGTCGAGGTCGTGCGCGGGGCGAGCGCTCCGCCCGACGCCCGGCCGGGGGCGTTGCTCGAGATCGCGCATGGCGCCACGCGCGCCGCGGACTTCGACGACCTCGCCGCGGCCCTGCACGGCTCTTTTCCCGAGGGATTGCGCGAGTTCTTTTTCGTCAACACCGACGTCGGGGCACCGGAGCTCGCGCGCGCCGTCGCGGGTCTCTTGGTGACGGCGCGGCCGGAATGTGCGGTCGCGCTCGTCCGCTGTCGCATCCCGCGTACGTTCCTCGACTGCAACCGCCGCATCGCGCGCGACACCGTGGCGCGTGCGAGCGCCGCGGGCGAGATGACGCCGGGATTGCAGCCTTGGGTGCGAGACGCGCGCGACCGCGAGCTGCTGCTAGAGCGCTACTTCGCCTATCGCGAGCTCGTTTCGAGCGCCTTCGCCGAGGTGCTCGCACTCGGGGGTGTGACGACATTCGTCCACACCTATGCGCCGCGCTCGATCGACGTCGCCGTCGACGACGAGATCGCGCGCCGCTTGCGCGAGGCCTACGCGCCAGGACGCATCGAGACTTGGCCGCTGCGGAGCCAAGTCGACCTGATCACCGCGGATCCCGAGGGAGTGGAACTCGCGCAGCGCGAGCTCGCCGAGGGCGCGGAGCATGAGTTCGAGGCGGCCGGCTTCGAGGTGTCTCGCAACACCGCGTATCCGCTGCACCCCGTGACCCTCGCGCACGAGCTGACCTCCCAGCGCCCCGCGTCCGCACTGTGCCTCGAGGTGCGACGCGACCTGCTCGTGCCCGAGTTCGTGCCGTTCGTCGAGCTCGCCACGGACCCCGCGAAGGTCGCGCGCGCCGCCGCTCCGCTCGCGCGCGCCCTCGCGCCGTTCGTCGCGGCCCGCTGAGCCGCACAGCGGCGCGCTATCCTTGGCCGCCATGCGCGAGACCGCCGCCGTTTTGACCCTCGACCGCTTCGCGACCTCCGACGCCAAGACCGCGCACGGCTTGGTGCGCGGGCCGTGCCGCTTCGAAGTGATCGCGCTGATCGACTCGGCGAGCGCGGGCCGCGACGCAGGCGAGCAACTCGACGGCCGCAAGCGAGGCATTCCCACCTTCGCATCGCTCGAAGCGCTGCTCGCGACGGGGCGCAGACCCGACGTCGTCGTCGTCGGAGTCGCCACACCCGGCGGTGTGATGCCCGACGCGCTCCGCGCGGTGCTGTTGCGGGCGCTCGAACTCGGAATCGGCGTCGTGAATGGACTCCACCACCTCGTCGGAGACGAGCCCGACCTGTGCGCGGCTGCAGAGCGCAGCGGTGCCCGCATCGTCGATGTGCGACGGCCCAAGAAACGCGCGGACCTGCACTTTTGGAGCGGAGCCATTCACTCGGTGCGCGCGCCGCGCCTCGCGCTGCTCGGCACGGACTGCGCGCTCGGCAAGCGCACGACGAGTCAGTTGCTCGCCGCTGCCGCGCGCGAACGCGGAATCGAGACCGAGGTGATCTACACGGGCCAGACCGGCTGGATGCAGGGCTGCGGCTGGGGCTTCGTGCTCGACTCCACGCCCAACGACTTCGTCTCGGGCGAGCTCGAACATGCGATCGTCAGCGCGGACCGCGACGCCGAGCCCGACCTGATCGTTCTCGAAGGACAATCCGCGCTGCGCAATCCCTCGGGGCCCTGCGGTGCGGAGCTGATCCTCTCGGCCCGTTCGAGAGCCGTGATCCTGCAGCACGCCCCGGCTCGAAAGTTCTTCGAAGACCAAGAGCACCTCGGCAACGAGATCCCGTCGCTCGCGTCCGAGATCGCGCTGATCGGGATGTACGGCGCGCGCGTGATCGGCATCGCGCTGAACCACGAGCACCTGCCGGAGAGCGAGCGCGCCGCGACTCGCGAGCGCATCGCGCGCGAGACGGGCCTGCCCGTGGTGTACCCGCTGCTCGATGCGCTCGACCCGCTGCTCGACGCCGTCGCGGACTACGTGCGGAGAGAAGCGCGCGCATGAGAATCGCCGCGGCCCGCTCGCGCCACGAGCGCATCCCGCTGTCGCGCCCCTACGCGATCGCAGGCGGGAGCTGGGACGCGGCCGAGATGGTGTTCGTCGAGCTCGAAGCCGACGACGGCACGCGTGGATACGGTCAGGCGTCCCCTGCCGAGGAAGTCACGGGCGAGACGGCGGCTGGCGCGGCAGTCGAGCTCTCGGCGGAGCGGCTCGCGTGGCTCGTCGGACGCGACGTCAGGGAGTTGGATGCGCTGCGCGCGGAGCTGTGCGCCCGCGTCCGCGGTCCGGCGACGCGCGCGGGCGTCGACATGGCGCTCTTCGATCTCGCTGCGAAGCAAGCGGGAAAGCCGCTCGTCGAGTGGCTCGGTCGAGCGCACGGGACGCTGCGCACTTCGATCACGATCGGCCTCAAGGATGTCGCGGAAACCCGCGCGGAAGCCGAGGAATACGTCGCGCGCGGCTTCACCCTGCTCAAGGTGAAGACGGGAGCGGATGTCGAGCTCGACCTCGAACGGCTGGCGGCGCTGCGCGAGCGTTTCGGAGAGCAAGTCGCGCTGCGCGTCGACGCCAACCAAGGCTACGACCCTCGCGCGCTGCGCACGTTCGCCGCGCGCGTCGACGAGCTCGGAATCGAGCTCATCGAGCAACCGATGAAGCCGGAATGGGATGGAGAGCTCGCCGCGTTCCCCCACCTGCGTCCGCGCCTCGTCGCCGACGAAAGCGTGCATTCGAGCGCGGATCTCGCGCGGCTCGCGCGCTGCGGCGCTCCCTACGGCGGCGTCAACATCAAGCTGATGAAGAGCGGCGGCCCCGGCGGCGCGCTCGAACTGGCGCGCGCGGCGCAGGCCGCGGGCCTCAAGCTGATGTGGGGCTGCATGGACGAGAGCGTGCTCGGCATCGCCGCGGCGCTGCACTGCGCGCTCGCGATGTCGGCGACGGCGTGGCTCGATCTCGACGGGAGCTTCGACCTCGCGTCCGATCCCTTTGCAGGCGGGTTCGCGCTCCGTGGCGACTCGCTGTCCACTCTCGCGCGCCCCGGACTCGGCGCAGAACCTCGCCCATGAAGCACCTCGATCGCCGTACGTTCTTGGCCGGTTCCGCCGCCACAGCGCTCGCTGCCGCTTGCCGCGCACCTGCGGGCGAGAGCGACTGCGAGCTCTTGATCGTCGGAGCCGACGTGCTCGATGGCAGCGGCGGCCCCGCGTTCACCGCGGACGTCGGCGTGCGCGCGGGTCGCATCGCCTTCGTCGGACAGGGCAATCCAAGACGTGCGCAGCGCGTGCTCGACGCGCACGGACTGTGCCTCGCGCCGGGCTTCATCGACATCCACACGCATTCCGACCGCACGATCTTCGAGTGGCCGCTCGCCGAGAGCCGCATCCGACAGGGCTGCACGACGGAGATCACCGGAAACTGCGGCAGTTCGGCCGCTCCGCGCGCAGACGGCGACGAGGAAGGGGGTTCGCGCGAGCGTCGCTGGAGCGACGTCGCTTCCTACGGCCGCGCGTGGAATCGCTACGGCGCGGCGCTCAACCACGCTCTCCTCGCGGGCCACGGCACGCTCCGCCGAGCGGTCGTCGGCGAGGTCGATCGACCGGCGACGACGGAGGAGCGCCGCGAGATTGCGCGCCGCTTCGAGGTCGCGCTCGATCAAGGCGCGTGGGGTCTCTCGAGCGGACTCGAGTACGTTCCGGGCATCTACACGCCACAGACCGAGCTCGAAGACCTCGTGCGGATCGCGGGCGAGCGCAGGGTCCTGTACGCGACGCACATGCGCAGCGAGGAGGCCGAGCTGCTCGATGCGATCGACGAGGCGCTCGCCACCGCGCGCGCGGGCGGCGCGCGCCTGCAGGTCTCGCACTTGAAGGCGGCGGGCCGCAACAACTGGCACCTGCAAGACGAGGCCCTCGCCCGCATCGAGCGCGCGCGCGCCGCGGGACTCGACGTCCGAATCGACGCGTATCCCTACACCGCGTACTCGACGACGCTGACGATCCTGCTGGAGTCGTGGAGCCGCGAAGGCGGCGCGGAAGCCCTGCTCGCGCGGCTCGCGAACGCCGAGCAACGCAAGCGCATCGTCGCCGAGGTCTCGCCGCGAGTGGCGACGGAGCTCGGTGGCTTCGAGCTCGTCGTGATCAGCTCGGTCGGTGCGGCGGCGGCGCAGGGCTTCGTCGGCAAGAACTTGGTCGAGATCGCGGGCGAGCTCGGCGTCGAGCCGCAAGAGGCCTTCGCACGCGTCCTCGAGCTCGGCCGCGCGGACGTCGGATACGTGGGACACGGGATGAGCGAGGAGAACGTGGCGCGCGTGCTCGCGCATCCGCTCGTCATGGTCGCATCCGATGGCCGCAGCATGGCACCGACAGGCAGTGCCGCGGACGATCGCCCGCATCCGCGCTCCTACGGAACGTTCCCGCGCGTCCTCGGCCGCTACTGCCGCGAGCTCGGTGTGCTGGACCTTCCGACCGCGATCGCGAAGATGACCTCGCAGCCCGCCGAGCGCGTGGGGCTCGAGGACCGCGGACGCGTAGCGCCGGGACTCGCCGCTGATCTCGTCTTGTTCGACGCGTCACGTGTCGCCGATCGCGCAACCTTCGACGATCCGCAGCGCTATCCCGATGGGATCGTGCACGTGCTCGTCAACGGCGTCGCGGTGGTCGACGGCGAGCGCGTCACGGGCGCGCGGCCGGGGCGAATGCTGCGACGCGAAGCGAGCGCGTGAGCGCGGATCAGGCGCGGAACGCGACCTTGTCGAGCTCGCGCACGATCGCTCGGGCGCGCTCGACGAGCTCCTTCGGCGCCTTGTTGCCGTAGGTCGCGGCGGCGAAGGTCTGCGCGAGTTCCGCGGCCTGCCCGGCGAGCTCGGACGGCACCCCCGCGGCGACGAGGCGCGCAGCCAGCGTGGCGTCGACCACCGTCGCGGCGGAAGCGCCGAGGCGGGCCGCGAGGTAGGCGGGAAAGAGCTTGGTCACGTCGCCGCCGGGTCGAATCAAGCCGACCTCGAAGTCCGCGGCCTTCGCGTGTTCCTTGGCGGTGGCCTGCCCGCGACGCGCGCGCGCTCGAAGGAACAGCACGACGAGCAACAACACGAAAACTCCCGAGCCGAGGAGCAGCGCGGGAGACAGCGGCGCCTCGAGGGGCACATCGACGACGGCGAGATCGAGCTTCATGGCGGGGCGCACGCGCAGTGGGATCGGCTGCGTACGCGCTATCTTAT
>JBIKYW010000228.1:0-5542 GCA_044355055.1 Planctomycetota bacterium
AGAGCAGCAGCACCATCGTCGCGGTGTCGAAGTACACGTCGCCGCCGCCGCGGAACGTGTTCCATACGCTCACAGCCCAAGCCGAGAGGGTGCCGAGCAGAATCAGCGCTTCCGCGGAGAGCCAGCGGCGCAGCGAGACCACGGCGTCGGCGAGCGGCATCCCGAGCAGCAGGATCACGGGTGTCGAAAATGCCAGCGCGCCGAGGCGATAGATCCCGGCGAGCGCCTGCGCGCCCGCGAGCTCACCCTGCTCGTGCAGCATGCCGCCGTACAAGGACAGCGAGAACACCATCACGCCCATCGCGAGGAACGCGGAGAGGGCGACGCGCGCGAACAGTCGATCGGTGCGCGCTTCGAGACCGCGGTGACCGAGGCGATGCGCGAGGAAACAGCCGCTGCAGCAGTAGGCTTCGCCCGCTTCGCTGTCACGACTCGCGCCCGGCGCCAGCGGCAGCCCGCAGTGGGCGCAGCTCGCGTCGGGCGCGTGGTTCGTCGGCTCGATCGGAGGAGTCATCGCTGTCGACGTGACGCGGAGCTCGATCGGCCCCGCGCTGCGGCTACTTCGGCACCTCGGTCTGCGTGCCGACCGGCGGTTTTTCGAGGTAGTCCGGCAACTGGTACTCGAGCACGTACCACGTGAAGAACACGAGGAACGCGAGGTACATGAGCATCAGGTACCACGGCACGCCGCCGTGGCCGAAGCCCGGGTCGTGCGGACGGCTGTCAGTGTCGAGCTCGCTCACTGGAAGTCCTCCCCGAAGTCGAGACCCTCTTCGCGCTCTTGGCGCCAGACGCGCTCGAGCATCTCGTGCTTGGTCTTCTCGACGTCTTTGAATTGCCCCGTGAGGAAGGCCCACACGAGCAGCATGAAGAAGCCGATCGCCACGAATCCGTAGGTCAGGATCGGGTCGAAGGCAAAGCCCGCGAGCTCGTCTTTCTTGATCGTGCGCAGGAACTCGTGGAGCTTGAACACGAACATGCCCCCCGCGCCGAGGCACACCAGCGTGAAGACCACGTGGATCGTGCGCCAGCGGCGGCGCGAGAGCGGAATCTCGTTCTTTTGGGCATTCACGGCGTGACCCTCTCCGCGACCGGGATGCCCGCTTGCACGGTTCCGAGCCACTGCAGGTAGGTGATCAGCGCGAAGCCGTCCTCGTTCGGCACGCCCTTCTCGTCGAAGTAGAAGGGATAGGGCGGCATCACCGAGTGCGGCACGACGCTCTTGGGGTTGATGAAGTGTGCGATGTGCCAGTCGTTCGACTTCTTGCCGCCCTCGCGCGCGAGGTCGGGGCCGACGCGGCGCGTGCCCCAGAGGTGCGGCTGATTCAGCGCGTTTTGGTACTCCTGCGCCGACGACGGCGGCCCCCAGCGGACGTGCTCGTTGCTCACGACGCGCACGTACTGGCTGTGGCAGTGCCAGCAGGCCTGTCCGACGTACACGTCGCGACCGCGCTGCAACGCCTTGGCGTAGCTCGCGGGCGAGACCTCGCCGTAATGCTCCTTGAACGCCTCGGGGAAGCGCTGCTCGAGCTGCACGAACTCGACGCTCGGCTTCTCCGCGAGCTGCTCGAGCGTGTGGTAGTCCATGCCGTGGAAGCTCTCGAGGCTCATCCACGGGAAGATCATCGACAGGAGGAAGGCGATGGCGAAGCAGCCGACGCCCCCGATGAACACCAGCGTGTAGAAACGTTCCATGGTTGCAGGTTTCCTTGGGGATCAGTCCGCGTTCGCGGGGACGTAGTGCTTGTCTTCTTGGTACGCCGCTCCGGCCTTGGCCGTCATGTACATGTTGTAGAGCTGGCAGAAGAGGCCGATCAGGATCATCACGCCGGAGAAGGCGCGCACCCACCAGAACGGCTCGCTCATGCGCAGGATGTCGGACCAGTCGTTCAAGTCGCGCTGCATGTAGCCATGCACGAGACCCGCGATCATCAGGTCGAAGAACATGATCAAGACGCCGACGGACCACATCCAGAACTGCCAGCCGCGCAGCGTGTTCGAGTACCACTCGCGGCGACACACGCGTGGCCACAGCCAGTCGATCACGCCGAAGAGCCAGAAGGTGAACACGCCGAACATGATCAAATGCGCGTGGCCGACGACCCAGTCGGTGAAGTGAATCACCTTCTGGAACATCCACGTCACCTGGAATGCGCACTGCAGGCAGGTGATGAAGTAGAAGACCGCGCCGACGTAGAACCAGCGGATCGCCATGTTCGTGCGCAGCGCGCTCCACTTGCTGCGAAGCGTCATGAAGAAGTTCACGACGACGGTCGTCACCACGACTTCGATCGCGATCGTGGTCGTGATCGCACCGAACTCGACGTAGTCGGGGATCGGCGAAATCAAGAAGTGGTGCACGCCGCCGAGCGGATAGAAGAAGGCGAGGGCCCAGAAGCCGATCACCGACAGCGAGTGGCTCCAGATGGGCTTCTTCAGGATCAGCGGAACGAAGAAGTACATCATCCCCCAGCCCATCGGCGTGACGTACAGGCCGACCAAGTCGTGGATGAAGAGGCCCGTCGTCGCAGCGCCGGCCGCGCCGGGCAGCATCCACTCGGGCATGATGTTGCCCATCAAGTACGTGAGCGCGAGCCACACGAGACCTGTCGTGAAGTACCACAAGGTCACGTAGAACTTCTGGTCGCGCGCGCGGTAGATCGGCGTCATGAACTGCACGATCACGAGCACGGCACCGATCACGACCAAGAGGTCGACCGGCACGTAGTTCAGCTCCCACGTGCCCGGGCGGAAGCCCGTCGGCGTCTCGCCCCACTCGATCGCCTGCGCCTTGTCGGTCAGGTATCCGAAGAGGGCGAGCGCGAGGATCAGCTGCCAGACCCAGAAGATCAGCTCGCCGAGCTTGTCGGACAGCACCTTCTTGCCGGTCAGGCGCGGAACGACGTAGTACAGCATCGCCGTGAACCCATTCACGAGCCAGCCGTAGGCGGCCATGTTCGTGTGCAGGAAGCGCATGTGCCCCGGCGTGAGCATCCAGTTGTCGTGCCCGAGCGGGTAGTAACCGACGTACTGCAGCGCGTACAGGAAGCCCGCGATCATGCTGATCGAGAGCGCGATCGCGCCGGCCGTGAGGTGGGCCTTGATGAGGCGGTAGTTGACGAGCGGCTCGCCGTGCGTGCCGACTGCGATGGTGGCGTTCACTTGGCGAGCTCCTTCTTCGAGAGCGACTGGATGAAGTGGACGAGGTCCCAGATCTCTTCCGGCTTGAGCGCACCCTCGAACGAGCCCATCGGCGTGCCTTTGATGCCCGCGGCGATCGTGCGATAAAGATCGACGCTGTCCGCGCCGGCACGGAACGTGCCCGCGGTCAGGTCGCGCGGCCGGATCGGATAGCCCCAGTCGTCCTCGTAGTCGCCGGCGGTCGGGCCGTCGCCCTTGCCTCCCGCGCCATGGCAGGAGTAGCAGCTGCCCTTGGCGACATCGTTGAAGTACTTCTTGCCGCGCTCGACCGAGGCCGCATCGTTCGGCGTCTCGTTGACGCCGGGGAAGATCGAACGCAGGTTGGCCGGGTGCCAGCGCTTGATGATGATCCCAGCGATGTCCGCGGCGTCCGGCAGCTCTTCGTTCTCGTAGGCGTCGTCGAGCATCATCTGCTCGAACTCGCCCTTCATCGAGAGCCAGCGCACGTACTCGACCAAGTCCCAGCGCTTCTCCTCGTTGACGAGGCGGAACTCAGGCATCGACGAGCCCGCCAGACCGCGCGTGATGGTCTGGAAGAGGTCGCGGCGCTGCGGACGCGACGCCGCGTCCGTCGAGGTGAACTTGAAGAGCCCGCGGCGGAAGTTGCGCGGACGCGGCTCGAGGTAGCGCGCCGCCGGACCGCCGCCGTCGCCGATCGCGCCGTGGCAGCCGACGCAGTGGATCTCGAAGTTCTGCTTGCCCGAGGGGATGCGCAGGAACTCGACCGCGCCCGTGTCGCGCAGCCAAGGCGACTCGAGGCCGAAGTACTGCTCGCTCGCGGCCGCGATGTGCGCCCCGAGGCCCGGCGCGACGTCCTTCTCGTAGTTCGCCACGTCGACGTCGAACGGCAGGTCGATCTTGTCCGTGTCGCTGTCGGCGACGACGTCACGCCCGAAGTCACCCTCGTAGCTGCCGATGTTGTCGCGCTCGCGCAGGAAAGGCGCGACGAACAACGCCAGCGCCAAGAGCCAGAACAAGCCGCCGAGCGCGGCGGAACCTCGGCGGGCGCGGGGACCCCGCGCGGCGGTCGAGAACTGCGATTCGATTCCCATGCAACTCCTGTCGGTGTGATCCCTCGGGACTCCGCGGACGGGAGCGAGAGTAGGAGCGTCTACGCACAGGCGGCGAAGGGTCGAGGTCCGTAGTGCCTCTCGGGACAAGTGCGTAGACGCTCGACGCGCAGAGCGCGGGCTCACGCTATCGTCTGCGCCCCTCACCACCTGCACCGAGAGCGAGCGAACGTGGCCAAGAAGACCGACACGCCGGCGTCGAAGAAGTCCCCGAAGAGCGCGAGCGCCAAGGCCCCCACTGCGCAGGACTCGAAGCCGAGCGGCAAGTCGACGCCGAAGTCGTCGTCGACGGCCGTCGCCGCGGACGCGGGGGCCGTCGCGCCGCCGGAAGTTTTTGAGAGTGCGGTTCCTCGCAAGGGGCGTGGCAAGGCGCCGTTCGACGTCGGCGCCGCGCTCGTCGCCGCGTGGGAAACCCACGAGCGCATCCACGAATTTCTGCTCGAAAGTCTCGATCCTGCCGCTTGGTCCGCGCTCGCACCGATCGGAAAAGGGCGCACGATCCGCGGCGTCGTGGCGCACATCCACAACGTGCGGCTCCTGTGGCTCGCGCACCACGCGCCAGAGCTCTCGCTTCCTGCGAAGCTCGACCGAGAGCAGGCGACGCTCGACGAAGCGCGCGCCGCGCTCGCCGCAAGCGCGGCTGCGATTGGCGAACTTCTGAAGAAGGCCCTCGCCGATCAAGGCAAGCTCGCGGGCTTCAAGCCGGACGTCGTCGGTTTCTTCACCTACGCGACGGCGCACGAGGCGCACCACCGCGGCCAGATCTGCCTGCTCGCACGCGCGGTCGGAAAACCGCTGGAGCAGGCGCAGGGCTACGGACTGTGGGAGTGGCGCAAGCGCCACGACGAAGCTCGCCCCGAGCCGGAGGCCTGAGCCCTTTGCGCGCGCTCAGCGCGCCGTTTCTCCCGCGTCCATGGACGTGCTCTCCAGGTCGTCGTCTTCGTCGCTGTCCGTCGACGCTTGCGCATCGCTCACGAGCTCGCGCAGCACGCTGGTCGCGTAGCAGCCCGGAGGGAGCGTGAACGCGAGCTCGAGGAACTCGCCGTGCTCGTCCGTGCCAGACTCGCTCGCCACCTCGCCGAGCGGGAAGCGCAGCGGTCGACGGCCCCCCTGCCACTGCACGGGTCCGTGGCGCGTGAACGCTTCAGCGGCGTGGCCTTCTTCGGCGAGCACCGTCGCTTCGAGTTCCGCAGGACGCCCGGTCGGCGTGCTCATGCGCGAGCCAAACAGCGGGCCGCTGGCGGAGATCTCGAACGCTGCGGCGCGCGGCG
>JBIKYW010000412.1:0-3679 GCA_044355055.1 Planctomycetota bacterium
TCGAGGGCGCGCTCGACGATTTCGATCGCGCGGTCGACGCCGGCGCAGAAGCCGCGCGGCTGGGCGAGGAGCACCTGCATGTCGAGCTTCATGGTGGCGTTCCGGTGCGGGCGCTTCTAGTGGTGCTCTTCGCGCACCAAGTTGCGGTTCCAGTTCGGAATCTCGACGACGACGTCGCACGAACCGTCGGGCACGGCTTGGCAGGCGAGTCGCGAGCGAGCGGTGACGCCGCGCGCGTTGTCGAGCTGGTCGAGCTCGGGGTCCCCGGCCTCGTTGAGGCTCTCGAAGCCCTGCTTCACGATCACGTGGCAGGTCGAGCAGGCGCACACGCCGCCGCAGGCGTGGTCGATGTCGATGTCGTGGCCCAGAGCGATCTCGAGGATCGAGCCCTTCGCGCCGTCGCGCGAATAGGGGAGCTCTTCCGGCCGCACTTCGACCGTCCGCCCCAGCGGCAGGAAGGTCAGCTTGTAGGGGCGCTCGGGCAGCGCGTACTTCGAGGTCTGGATGTAGGGGTTGGAACCGCCCATGGGAGGGCCTCTCTTGGGCCAGAAGGGGCGAAGATCCTACCCGCTCCGAGGCGAGCTAGAGCTGGCCTTCGCGCTCCAAGCGCAGGCGTTCGCGGGTCGACATCGGCCGCTTCGGACGGTCCGACGCAGCCGGAGACGGCGCCGGTGTCTGCGGAGCGCGTCGCTCGCCGCGGTCCGCCCGCCGCGGCGGGGGAGCGGAGGGACGCTCGCGCCGGGGTTCGTCGCGCCGGGGTTCGCGCGAGGTCTCGTCACGCCGGGAACCGCGCGACGGCGGCTCGCGGTCGGGCGCGCGCACGGGCTCGCGGGGCTCGTCGCGTCGCTGTTCGTCGCGCGGGCGCGCCGAGCTGCGGGAGTCCTCGCGGCGCGCTTCCCGCGGCGCATCGTCACGCCGCTCGTCACGCCGCTCGTCACGCCGCTCGTCCGCGCGCGGCGCCGGGCGACCGCGACCGCTCCGACCGGGCAGCTCGGCCTGCGCCACGTTCCACTTCGTCTGGCGCAGGATGTCGTGCCAGCGACCTTCTTGCTCGGGAGTCACCAGCGTGATGGCCGTGCCGGTGCGACCGGCGCGGCCCGTGCGGCCGATGCGGTGCGTGTAGTCCTGCGCGTCCTGCGGAACGGAGTAGTTCACGACGTGCGAGACGAGGTGAACGTCGAGTCCGCGCGAGGCGACGTCGGTGGCGACGAGCGCCTTGACCTCGCCGGTGCGGAAGGCGCTCATCACGCGGAAACGCGAGGCTTGATCGAAGCCGCCGTGCAGCGCCTTGACCGAGAACGGCATGCGCTCGAGCTGACGCATGAGCGCGTCGACCTCGGTGCGGCGATCGCAGAACACGAGGAAGACGTCGTCGGCGTCGCTCTGCTCGATCAGGCGCATCAACGCGAGCGAGCGATCCGAGCGCCCGCAGGCCATCCACGACTGGTCGATGGTCTTGACCGTCGCGTGTCCCGCCGCGGTCGCAACCTCCATCGGGTCGCGCGTCGCCTCCCGCGCGAGGCGCAGCACTTCGTCGGGAAACGTCGCCGAGAAGAGCATCGTCTGTCGCTCTTCGGGCGTGTACGAGAGGATCTTGCGCACGTCGTCGATGAAGCCGATCTCGAGCATCTGGTCGGCCTCGTCGAGCGCGACGAACTCCGTCCAAGGGAACGAGAGGAACTTCTGGCCGTAGAGGTCGATCACGCGACCCGGCGTGCCGACGACGACCTGCGCACCCGCCTTCAGCGCGTCGATCTGTGGGTTCATCGGCTCGCCGCCGACGATGAGCGCGACCTTGGCGCCGATCGGCTCGCCGAGCTTCTCGAGCACCTGCGCGACCTGCTGCGCGAGCTCGCGCGTCGGGCACAGGACGAGTCCGAGCACGCTGCGCCGCGACGGATCGATCTTCGACATCATCGGCGCGCCGAAGGCCAGCGTCTTGCCGGTGCCGGTCTCGGCCTTGGCGATCACGTCGCGTCCGCTCATCACCGGCGGGATGGCGAGCCGCTGGATCGGGGTCGGCTTGGTGATGCCCATGGCGTGGATCGCCGCGAGCACCTCCGCGCGCAGCGGCATCTCGGCGAAGGTCTCGAACGGCGGCAGCTCGGTCGAGGGCTTGAGCGGTGCGGCCGAGCCGCGGGGTTGGGGAGCGGGAGAGCCGCTCTGGCCTCCGCGACTGGGGCCACGTCGTCCTTGGTGTCGATTCACGCGCGCATCCTAGCGTTCCCGCAGCGCGGGTGGTTGACGGCTCCGCGGATCGTGGTCACGCTCGCCCTCCCATGAAGATCGCGACTTGGAACGTGAACTCGGTGCGGGCGCGGCTGCCGCGCGTCCTCGACTGGCTCGAGCAGGAGCGGCCGGACATCGCGCTCCTGCAGGAAATCAAGTGCTTGGACGAGCAGTTCCCGCGCGAGCCGGTCGAGGACTTGGGCTACTCGATCGAGACGTTCGGCCAGAAGACCTACAACGGCGTCGCGATCCTCGCGCGCGGTGCGATCGAGGACGTGCGCCGCGGCATGCCCGGCGAGGGCGACGACGCGCAGCGGCGCGTCATCTCGGCGCAGGTGGGGGACGTGCTCGTCGTCAACTGCTACGTCGTGAACGGCGAGTCCGTCGGCAGCGAGAAGTACGCCTACAAGCTCGACTGGCTGCGGCGCTTCACCGACTACCTCGCGAGCTTCGACATGAAGGAGAAGGTCGTCGTCGGCGGGGACTTCAACATCACGTTCGACGACCGCGACGTGCACGATCCCGCGGCGTGGCACGAGAAGATCCTGTGCTCCAGCCTCGAGCGCGAGGCCCTGCGGCGCGCGATGGCGCCCGGCTACGTCGACAGCTTCCGCCAGTTCCACGAGGAAGCCGGTCACTACTCGTGGTGGGACTTCCGCACCAAGGGCTTCGAGCGCGGCCAAGGCCTGCGCATCGACCACCTCTTGATGAGCCCGCCCGCGCTCGCGGCCTGCACCGGCGTCGAGATCGAGAAGCGCTACCGCGGCGGCGAGAAGCCCAGCGACCACGCGCCGGTCAGCGCGGTGCTCGCCTAGGTCGCACCGTTCGCGCGCACGCTACTCCGGCGGCTTGGGCCGCGAGGCGTGCAAGCTGAGGGCGCGACGGGCGCGCTCGGCGATGTCGGTGATCGAGAAGAGCGGGAGGAGCTCGGAGGCGGTGAGCTCGAGCCGCAGGAGCAGCAGATCGGCGAGCTGAGAGAGCGCGAGCTCGTCGGGCAGCTCGATCGGCTCCGCAGTGCGCGCGCGGATCGCGTCGGCGAGGTCGGCGCGCAGCGCGAAGGCGTCGGCGGCGTCGGGCTCGACCTCCGCGAGCGGCGTGACCTCGACCTTGCGGTAGAGCCGATCGCTCTCGACCTCTTGGAGGCGCACGCGAGCGAGGCCCGCGAGCAAGATCAAGAAGCGCCCGTCGGGCAGGCGGTCGTGGCGCATGATCTCGCCCAAGCCTGCGATCGCGTGCACCGGCGGCGCGCCGCCGAGCTCGCTCTGGTGGCCTTCGAGGATCGTGCCCATCACGATTCGGCCGGGACCGTCGAGCGAGTCCTCGATCATTTGGCGGTAGCGCGGCTCGAAGATGTGCAGCGGCATCATCGTCCCGGGGAAGAGCACCACGCCCGGAAGCGGAAACATCGGCACGATCGCCGACGGCGCGCTCTGCGGCTCGGCGTCGCCGG
>JBIKYW010000028.1:0-13741 GCA_044355055.1 Planctomycetota bacterium
CGCGCGAGCAGCGCCACCTCGCGCGCGAGGCCGCGCTGGCCATAGGAGTTGCGCAGGTTGCCGACGTGGCGAGTCCAAATGGCGACGTCGCTCGCCGGCTCGAACCAGCGCGGCGCGAACGGCAGGCCGTGGCGCGCGAGGTAGCGCAGGCACTCGCGCTCGCCGAGCGTCGCACCGCCTTGGAACGGGTCGAGCAGGGTCGAGCGGCCGTCGGGCTCCCACACGCGCAGGATCACGTGGCCGGGGAGTGCGACGGGCGCGGCGCGGATGCCCGCGCGGCGCGCGACGAAGAGGTACAGCGCCGTCAGCGTCAGCGGCAGACCGCGCTTGCGCGGGATCGCGCGGTGCAAATAGACGTTGTCGGGGTGGTGGTAGTCGCCGGAGTCGCCGTGGTAGCCGAGCTCGCGGCCCAAGTAGTCGGCGAGGAGCGGGGCGCGCGGCTCGAGCGGACTCCGCGCTTCGATGCGCTCGAGCAGCTGGGCCGCCATCGCGTCGAGCGCGAGCACGTAGGGCCGCACGTCGAGCTCGGGCTCCTCGAAGCGCGAGAGGAGCCACAGGCCGCGCTCCAAGTCCACCTTGGGCGCGAGCGCCAGCTTGAGCATGCGCCGGGCGACGCGCTCGCGGCCGCGAGCGAGGAGCAGACCGCGGGCCGTCGTGCGGGCGCGGGGCTCGCCGCGGCGCGAAATGGCCTCCAAGAGCGGCACCGCGGCGCGACCTCGGCGTTCGAGCTCGCGGCGTACCTCGCGCTGGACGAGCGACGAATCGTCGGCGAGCAGGGAGCCGAAGGTGAGCACCTCGCGCTCGCGACGTCCGCGCTCGGTCGAGCCTGCGCTGGGCGCGGTCGCGGGAGCGGCGAGGGTGGCGGAGCGCGTCACGGTGGCCGGATTCTCGCGCGCGCGGGCCGCGAGGGAAAGGCGCAGGACGGATCGATGCGCGGGCCCCTGGGGCTGGACGATTCGGCCCGTTGCGGGCTGCTTGCGCCCTCGGGGGGGCGCCCCTATTCTCGCAGGCCCGAAAATCTGCGGAGCGGTCACCGAACTCTCGGCGAGCGCTCCGCGGAGCCGGCCTCCGGGACGTCCCCGGAGCCCGCGCCGCTGTTCCCCTGTGACCCGTCCCGGAGAGCTTCCACGTGTCGAAGGCGTCCCGCCCCCAAGGCCCGGCGGTCGTGATCACGCACGCCGTGCGCACGCCGATCGGGAAGTTCATGGGGAGCCTGTCGGAGCTCTCGGCCGCGGACCTCGGCGTCCACGCCGTGCGCGGACTGCTCGCGCGCTCGGGGCTCGACCCCGCCCGCGTCGGCGAAGTCGTGATCGGCAACGGCCGTCAGGCCGGTGGCGGTCCGAACGTCGCGCGCCAGATCGCGGTGCGCTCGGGCGTGCCGGTGAGCACCCCCGCGTGGACCGTGAACATGGCCTGCGGCTCGGGGCTGAAGTCGCTCGGGCTCGTGGTCGACTCGATCCGTTTGGGCCGCTGCGACATCGCGATCGCCGGCGGCACCGAGTCGATGAGCCGCCTGCCGTTCCTCCTGCCGGACTTCCGGCGCGGCTACCGCATGGGCCACCAGCCGGTGGTCGACGGCATGTACAAGGACGGCTTCCAGTGCCCGCTCGCCAACATGCTGATGGGGGAGACGGCCGAGAAGCTCGCCCGCGACCTCGGCATCCCGCGCGACGAGCAAGACCGCTTCGCGCTCGAGAGCCAGCGCAAGAGCCAGGCCGCGCGCGCGGCGGGGCACTTCGCCGCCGAGCTGGTGCCGGTCGAGCTCGCGGGCAAGAAGGGCACGGTCGTGTTCGGCGCCGACGAGCACCCGCGCGACGATGCGACCCTCGAGGACATGGCCAAGCTGCCGCCGGTGTTCCACAAGACGGGCAGCGTGACCGCCGGCAACTCCAGCGGCATCACGGATGGCGCGGCAGCCCTGCTCGTGATGACGGCGACGCGCGCCGAAGAACTGGGACTCGAGCCGCTCGCCACCGTGGGCCACATGACCGAGGCCGGTGTCGCGCCGGAGGTCATGGGCATCGGCCCCGTGCCCGCGGTGCGCGCGCTCGAAGCCCGCAACGGCCTCGCGGTGTCGCAGTACGACCTGATCGAGCTCAACGAAGCCTTCGCGGCGCAGGTGCTCGCCTGCCAGCGCGAGCTCGGCTTCGCCTCCGAACGGCTCAACGTCAACGGCGGCGCGATCAGCCTCGGCCACCCGATCGGGTGCACGGGCACGCGCATCGTCGTGACGCTGCTGCACGAGATGAAGCGCCGCAACGCGCGCAACGGCCTCGCCACGCTGTGCATCAGCGGCGGGCTCGGGCTCGCGACGGCCTTCGAACGCAACTGAACTCCAGCACGGCGAACTCCAGAGTCCGCACAGCAAAAGACAAGGAATCCAAGACGCGATGGCGATCCAGAAAGTTGGCGTGGTGGGCTGCGGCCTGATGGGCCACGGCATCGTCCAAGTGGCGGCGCAGGGCGGCTTCCAAGTGGTGGCGCTCGAGGCGGAGCAGAAGTTCCTCGACGCGGGCCTCGCCCGCATCGACAAGAGCCTCGCCAAGCTCGCCGAGAAGGCCGTCAAGGACGGCAAGGCGACCGAGGAGCAGGCCAAGGCGAAGGCGGCGGAGACGCGCGCTCGCATCCATGGCACGACCTCGAAGGCGGACCTCGCCGACTGCGACCTCGTGATCGAGGCCATCGTCGAGAACCTCGACGTCAAGAAGGCGCTCTTCAAGGAGCTCGGCGCGCTCTGCAAGGCGACGACGATCTTCGCCTCGAACACGAGCTCGTTCCCGATCCGCGACATGGCGGCGGCCTCGGGCCGTCCCGCGCGCTTCGTCGGCCTGCACTTCTTCAACCCCGTGCAGCTGATGAAGCTCGTCGAGGTCGTGCGCAGCGATGCGACCGACGCGCAGGTCTTCGAGGACGCCAAGGCGTTCGGCACGGCCTGCGGCAAGGCACCGGTGGCCTGCAAGGACACGCCGGGCTTCGTCGTGAACCGCCTGCTCGTTCCTTACATGACCGAAGCGATGCGCATGCTCGAACGCGGCGACGCCTCGGCCCAAGACATCGACACGGCCATGAAGCTCGGCTGCGGCTATCCCATGGGCCCGATCGAGCTCACGGACTACGTCGGACTCGACACCACGCTCTTCATCGTCGAAGGCTGGACCAAGAGCTACCCGAACGAACCGGCTTTCCAAGTGCCCAAGATCCTGCGCGACCTCGTCGCGCAGAAGAAGCTCGGGCGGAAGACGGGCGAAGGCTTCTACAAGTGGGAAGGCGACAAGCGCGCATGATCCTCTCTCTCCTCGCACTCGTGCCGACCGCGGTCGGCGGTCCCGAAATCCAGTGGAACGCGCCCTCGATGTTCATCGCGGGGCAGCCCTACAAGGTCCACGTCACCGTCACCGCGCCCAAGGAGGGCACGGTGGTCTCGAGCTGGCTCATGACGCCCGGTGCGTTCAGCATCGACGGCGTGCCCCTCGCCAAGCGCGAGGAGTCGGGCACGCTGACCCTGCCCGGCGGCTTCAAGCTCGAGGGCGACCTCGACCTCGGGCCCTACCTCGGCAACCAGAGCCAGTTCCAGCTGCGCTTCGCGCCCGAAGTGGCCGAGACGAAGCCGGTCGAAGTGCGCGCTCTCTCCGCCGCACCCGAGGGGCTCAACTTCATGACGATGCCGGTCGAGGAGCTCTCGAAGTACCTCGTGCTTCTGCAGACCAACCGCGGCGACATCCTCGTCCGCATGTGGCCGCACATCGCGCCCGAGCACTCGCGCAACTACCTCGACCTGTCGTACATCAAGTTCTACGACAACACGACCTTCCACCGCGTCATCCCGCGCTTCATGGTGCAGGGCGGCGACCCGCAGGGCACCGGCACGGGCAACGGTCCGCGCCAGCTGAAGGCCGAGTTCAACGCCAACGTGAAGCACGTCCGCGGCGTGCTCTCGGCCGCGCGCACGAGCGACCCGAACTCGGCTTCGTGCCAGTTCTTCATCATGCACGACAAGGCCGCGCACTTGGACGGCCAGTACTCGGCCTTCGGCGAGGCGGTGCTCGGGCTCGACGTGGTCGACCTGATCGTCAACACGCCGCGCGGTCAGGGCGACAAGCCGACCACGCCGCAGAAGATCGAGCGTGCGACCGTGGTGTTGCGCCCCGAGTGGGTCAAGCCCGAGCCGAGCCAGAGCGGCGCGGCGCCGGCGCCCGCCCCGACCCCGATCGGCGGAGGCAAGTAGCCATGGCTCACGAACTCGATGGCGTCACCGCGAAGCTCGAGACCAGCGCGGGCGACATGGTGTTGGAGTTCTTCCCGCACAAGGCCCCCGGCCACGTGGAGAACTTCGTCAAGCTCGCCGAGAAGGGCTTCTTCAACGGCACCGTGTTTCACCGCACGATTCCGGGCTTCATGATCCAAGGCGGCTGCCCGCAGGGCAGCGGCATGGGCGGGCCCGGCTACAAGATCAAGGCCGAGTTCAACGACACCCCGCACGTGCGCGGCATCCTCTCGATGGCGCGCTCGAGCGATCCGCACTCGGCGGGCTCGCAGTTCTTCATCTGCCACGGCGACGCGCGCTTCCTCGACCGCCAGTACACGGCGTTCGGCAAGCTCGTCTCGGGCGACGACGTGCTCCACAAGATCGCGACGGCCCCGACGATCCCCGGCGGCGAGAACAGCAAGCCCAAGAGCCCCGTCAAGATCGTCAAGGTCACCGTGACGCGGCCCGCCGCGAAGGGGCAGTGAGCATGCAGCTCAAGTACGTGCTGTGCGCCATCGAGGACGGCATCGCGACCGTCACGGTGAACCGCCCCGACAAGATGAACGCGCTCAACGCCGAGGTGCTCGGCGAGCTCGCGTGCTGCTTCGACGCGCTCAAGGCGGACGCGGCGGCGCGCGGCGTGATCGTCACCGGCGCGGGCGAGAAGGCCTTCGTCGCGGGCGCCGACATCGGCGAGCTCGCGAAGATGGAGCCGCTCGGCGCCAAGGACCTCGCGTTCTACGGTCAAACCGTGTTCGGTCGCCTCGAGACCCTCGGCAAGCCTTCGATCGCGATGATCAACGGCTTCGCGCTCGGCGGCGGCTGCGAGCTCGCGCTCGCCTGCACGCTGCGCACCGCGTCGAAGACCGCGAAGATCGGCCTGCCCGAGGTCTCGCTCGGCATCATCCCCGGCTACGGCGGCACCCAGCGCCTCGCGCGCATCGCGGGTCCCGGCGTGGCGCGCGAGTGGGTGCTCACGGGCGACATGGTGACGGCCGAGGAGGCCCACCGCGTCGGCGTCGTGAACCGCCTGTTCGAAGCGGCGGAGCTCAAGGACGGCACGCTCAAGATGATGAAGACCATCCTGTCGCGCGGCCCGATCGCCGTGCGCCTCGCGATGGAGACCATCCGCCGCGGCCAGAACATGAGCCAGCAGGAAGGCGAGATCATCGAGACCGACATGTTCGGCCTCGCGGCGGCGACCGCCGACATGAAGGAAGGCATGCAGGCCTTCCTCGAGAAGCGCAAGGCGAACTTCAAGGGCTGCTAGGGAGCACCGCGCAAGGCGCACGTTCGACGCAGTTTTTCAGCGAAAATGAAGGCCGGGAACGGTCGAGCGGCCCCTCGGAGGGCCGCCGTTCGTTCCCGCGCCGTTCCCCGAGCCCAACCCCGAAGCTGTCCATCCCGAACTGTCCGTCCCGAGCGGTCTCGCGAGAGTCCGCAGTCCGAAGCGAGCAACGATGAGCAAGAAACTGGTGATCGTCGGCGGTGCGCGCACGCCCATGTGCGAGTACGTCGGAACCCCCGGCTACGGCAAGTTCAAGGACACGAGCGCGATCGAGCTCGCCGCGCACGCGAGCAAGCACGCGCTCGAGCGCGCCAAGGTGCCCGCGAGCGCGATCGACCACGTCGTGATCGGCAACGCGCTGCAGACCTCGCCGGACGCGATCTACGGTGCGCGCCACGTCGGCCTGCGCGCGGGCGCTCCGCAGACCGCGGGCGGCCTCACGGTGAACCGCCTGTGCGGCTCGGGCATCCAGTCGATCGTCAGCGCGTCGCAGATGCTGCTCTTGGGCGAGTCGCAGATGGCGCTCGCCGGCGGCATGGAGAACATGTCGCAGGCGCCGTTCTGCATGTACGGCACGCGCGCCGGGATTCCGTTCGGCGTGCAGCCGCAGCTCGTCGACATGCTCTTCGGCAGCCTGAAGGACCCGCTGGCGGACCTGTTCATGGCGCAGACGGCGGAGAATCTCGCCAAGCGCCTCGGCATCAGCCGCGAGGAGCAGGATCGCTTCGCGCTGCGCAGCCACCAGCTCGGCGCGGCGGCCGTGAAAGAGCGCCGCTTCGCCGAGGAGATCGCGCCGGTCACGATCAAGGGACGCAAGGGCGACGAGCTCGTCGACACCGACGACCACATCAAGCCCGACACGACGCTCGAGGGCCTCGCGAAGCTGCGCGCGGCGTTCGGCAAGGACGGCACGGTCACCGCGGGCAACGCGAGCGGCATCGTCGACGGCGCAGCGGCCGTCGTGGTCACGACCGACGAGCGCGCGAAGGCCGATGGCCTCGATGTGTTCGCCGAGATCGTCGGCTGGGCCGTGGTCGGTTGCGATCCGCGCGAGATGGGCATCGGGCCCGTGCCCGCGATCCAAGCCTGCTTGGCGCGGACCGGCGTCAAGCTCGCGGAGCTCGACCGCGTCGAGATCAACGAGGCGTTCTCGGCCCAGTACCTCGCCTGCGAGAAGGAACTCGGCCTCGACCGCGAGCGCTGCAACGTCAACGGCGGCGCGGTGAGCCTCGGACACCCGCTCGGCGCCACGGGTACGCGCCTCGTGCTCACCTTGATGTACGAGCTGCGCCGCAAGGGCCTGCGCTACGGCATGGCGTCCGCCTGCATCGGCGGCGGCCAAGGCATCGCGATCTTGATCCGCAACCCGAAGGCCTGAGCGATGCCGAACCCCGTGATCCACACGCGCGCCGACGGACGGCGCGTCGTCAAGCTCTCCAAGGGCAAGCGTGTCCTCTACATGACGAAGGACGTCGAGAAGCTGCGCGCCCAGCTGCGCGGCGAGCTCACCCTGCGCACGGGCGACGTCGAGCCTTCGGGACTTCTCGACGACATCAACACGGACGCGATGACTCCCGCGTGGGTCTGCTTCCGCCACAAGCCCGAGGACATCGCGCTCGATGCCTACGCGGGCCTGATGGACGCGTCGAACCAGCGCGTGTTCGGCACGCGCGCGCTGCTCGACGGCAACTTCGAAGTCATCGTGAGCGGCCAGCGCAAGGGCACGGGCTCGTCGCGCGAGACCGCGCCGCAGGCCGAGAAGTGGTCCGGCATCGGCCTCGTGATCGCGCACTCGTTCGCGCCGATCCACGCGCGCAACAACATCAACCTCGGCCAGCTGATGGGGGACTACGAGCAGCTCCGTCGCCTCGAGGCCGGCGAGGAGATTCCGCTCGAAGAGTTCACGTCGAAGTACGACGCGGTCACGCGTGCGATCCTCGAGGCCGGCGGCCTGTTCGAGTTCGGTGCGAAGTACAAGGCGGGCGAGGTGAAGGTCGCACCGCCGCAGCACGCCCCGCGCCCGATGACGATGGCGGAGAAGATCCTCGCCACGCACTTGGTCGGCGGCGAGCGCCAGAGCTGCGTGAAGCCCGGCGACGCGTGCCTCGTCAATGTCGATGGCGGCTACAGCCACGAGTTCACGACCGCGCAGGTGCACTACTTCCTGCAGCAGGAGTACGGCGCGAACTACAAGGTCACGAACCCCTCGAAGTTCGCGGTGTTCGAGGACCACCTGCTCTATGCGACCGGCGTGGCGCGCATGAAGCCTTTCGAGCCGCAGATCGAGACGTTGCGGCGGCTGCAGCGCGAGTTCCAGCGCCACACCGGCGTGCGCGACTACTCGGCGCGCGACGGCGTGAGCCCCGGCATCTGCCACCAAGTGGCGCGCGAGCACTTCGTCGATCCCGGCGACTTCATTCAGGCGACCGACAGCCACACCTGCATGGGCGGCGGCAACAACGCGCTCACATGGGGCGTCGGCGCGACGGAGTACGCGGGCCTCGCGTACTCGGGCTTCACGTTCGTCAAGGTGCCGGAGTCGATCCGCTTCGAGCTCGTGGGCAAGCTCGCCGGCGACTGCACGGCGAAGGACGTGATCCTGCACATCCTCGCCACCTTCGCGGTGCGCGAGGACACGCTCGACCGCGTGATGGAGTTCGGCGGCCCGGGCCTCGCTTCGCTCTCGATGGACGAGCGCGCGACGCTCTGCAACATGGCGACCGAGTGCTCGGCTCGCTCGGGCATCTGCGAGGCCGACGCGCTCACGCTCGACTGGCTCGCTGCGCGGCGCCCGTCGATGTCGAAGGCGGACATCGAGGCGCGCTTCGTGGCGGCCGACAAGGGCGCGCACTACGACGGCGGCGTGCACACGATCGACCTCTCGGCACTGCGGCCGATGGTCGCCAAGCCCTCGGATCCGACCTACGGTTCGAACGTGGCGGAGCTGGGCGACGTCAAGATCGACATCGCCTACGGCGGCTCGTGCACCGCGGGCAAGGAGCACGACATGGACATGTACGCCACCGTCGTGCGCGAGGCGCTCGCCGCAGGCCGCAAGGTCGCGCCGGGCGTGAAGATGTACCTGCAGTTCGGCAGTGAAGCCGTGCGCGACTACGCGCGCTCGAAGGGCTACATGGAGCTCTTCGCGCAGGCCGGTGTCGAGGTGATCAACCCCGGCTGCGGCGCGTGCATCGGCTGCGGGCCGGGCGTCTCGGCCAACGCCGAGCAGGTCACCGTCAGCGCCATCAACCGCAACTTCACCGGTCGCAGCGGCCCGGGGAAGCTCTACCTCGCTTCGCCGCTGACCGTCGCCGCAAGCGCCATCGAAGGCAAGATTGCCGCGTGGCGTCCGGGCATGTTCAAGAAGGCGGCCGCGAGCGCGGCACGCTAGTCCCCAAGCTCCGAGAGACATTCACGTCATGACCGAACATCAGATTGCAGTCATCGCCGGCGACGGCATCGGTCCCGAGGTCACGCGCGAGGCGCTGAAGGTCGTCGACGCGGCCGCGGAGATCTGGGGCTTCCGCGTGCGCCGCACCGAGTACCCCTTCGGCACCGAGCACTACCTCGCGACGAAGGAGATCTTCCCGGACGCGGCCTTCAGCGAGGTCAAGCAGAAGGACGCGATCTACTTGGGCGCGATCGGCGACCCGCGCGTGCCCGTCGGCCTGATCGAGTACGGCATCATCGCCAAGTGCCGCTTCGACCTCGATCTGTACGTCAACCTGCGGCCGATCAAGCTCTACGACGAGGCGCTCTGCCCGCTCAAGGACAAGAAGCCTGAGCACGTCGACATGGTGATCGTGCGCGAGAACACCGAGGACGCGTACTCGGGCTCGCACGGCTTCACGCACAAGGGCCACGACACCGAGGTCGCCGTGCAGACGATGGTCTACACGCGTCACGGCGTCGAGCGCGTGATCCGCTACGGCTTCGAGCTCGCGCGCAAGCGCCCGCGCAAGCAGCTCACGCTGATCGACAAGGCCAACGCGGTGCGCGCTCAGGACCTCTGGACGCGCACGTTTGCCGAGGTCTCGAAGGAGTACCCCGACATCAAGACCGACCACGCCTACATCGACGCGGCGTGCATGTGGATGGTGAAGAACCCCGAGTGGTTCGACGTCGCGGTGACGACCAACCTGTTCGGCGACATCATCACCGACCTCGGCGCGATGGTGCAGGGCGGCATGGGCATCGCGGCCTCGGGCAACCTGAACCCGGGCAAGGTCTCGCTCTTCGAGCCGATCCACGGGTCGGCCCCGAAGTACGCGGGCAAGAACGTGTCGAGCCCGGTCGCGGCGATCCTCGCCGGGGCCATGATGCTCGACTACCTCGGGCAGAAGGCCGCGTCGGTCGCCATCGAGTCGGTGGTCGCCGATCTGCTGCGCTCCAAGCGCCTGAAGGGCGTCCACACCGGGGCGCACAACACGCAGGAAGTGGGCGACATGGTCGTGGCCGAGCTGCGCAAGCACGCGGTGGCCAAGGTCTGAGCGGGATTCCGGCCTCTCAGCCGCGATTTTCCGGGTCGAAAGGGGCTCTCGGCGTCCGCCCGGGGCCCCTCGCTCGTTTCTAGCGGTTCCGGCGCGGGCGTGCGCTCAAGCGCGTCCTTCCGGCTGACGAAGACGATTCCATTGCGTCTCGGCGGAGCCTAGTCTCCGGGGCGGTTCCAGATTTTCGACATGCGATCTCAGTGCCACGCTACGACCCTCTTCGCGGGCCTTTGGGCAGCTTCGGTGGCGTCGTGCGGCGGGGGTGGCGGGGGCGGTGGCGCCGTTGCGCCGCAATCGCTCGCGTACTCGGGCGTGCCCGGGGCGCTCTCGACGTGCGAAGAGCTGGGAGAGCGTGCACCGACGCTGCAAGGCGGCGCTCCCGCGCGCTTCGAAGTTGCTCCGGCCCTCCCCGAGGGGCTCGAGCTAGACCCGACGAGCGGCGTGCTCCGCGGCAGCGCCGTCGCGAGCGCTCCGCGGACGGCGTACACGATCACGGCCTCGAACTCCGGCGGCGCTGCGAGCACCGTGGTCGAGTTCGAGGTTCGCGCCAGCGACCCGAGCACGCCCGACTACGGCGGCGCCGCCCTCCCGCTCGCCGTCGGTGTGGAGGCACGGCTCGTTCCGCAGCTCTCTTCGGGCTTTGCGACGCAGTGGGACTTGGTCGCGGGCGCGCTGCCTCTCGGCATCGAGCTCGATGCTGCGAGTGGCGAGCTGCGCGGCGTCGCGACGGCGGCGGAGCTCGACACGACGCGGCCGGTCACGATTCGCGCCAGCGATTGCCTCGGAGCCTTCGCGGACGTCCAACTCGCGCTCCACGTGAACTGGCCCGTGGCGCACACGGCTCTGATCCTCAACGAGGACGAGCCGGTGCTCTCGACCTACCTCGTCGACAGCGCGGCGGGCTCCCTCGCCCCGAACGAGCACTCGCTCGGGGACGACACGGCCGCAAGCGAGCTTTGCGCGCTCGACGACGGCCGCTGCGTCGTGATCGCCGAGGGAGATTTCGCGCTCGTGCGGAGCTATCTGCGCGATACGAACGGCCGCTGGGCGCCCTCGATCCACTTCGCAGCGACGGGTGCGACTCCGGCGATCGCGCTCGCGACGGACGCGGATCGCCTCTACGCGCTCACGACGGAGCCGCGCTTCTTGGCTTGGCGCGTCGACTCCGCGACGGGCGCGTTCGAGAGCCTCGGCGAAGTGACCGACCTGCCGCGAGAGCCCGCGGCGCTCGCTCTGCATCCCTCGGGCCGCTTCGCGTTCGTTTCGGGCGCGTTCGATGCGGACCTCGCCGTCGTGGCGCTCGACTCCAGCGGCGGCGCGCCGAGCGCGGGCCCGCGGCTCGAAGGTGCGGGTGCGCTCAGCGCGCTGGCAGTGTCGCGCGATGGCGCGTTCTTGCTCGGCGCCGACCTCGCTGCCGGCGTGCGCGTGTACTCGATTCATCCCGCGAGCGGAGCGCTGGCCGAGGTGGCCGGCAGTCCGACGCCGACAGGGAGTGGTGCTAGTTCGCTCTGGCTGCATCCGCGTGCGGACGTCGTCGTCGCAGCGCGCTCCTTCGAGGGCTTCCTCGACGTCTTCACGCTGACGCAGGGCGGGGCCTTGCTCGCCGCTGGGGGCTCTCCGCTTGCGCTGGAGCGTGTGGCCACGCGCCTGAGCGGCACTCCGGACGGCGAGGCACTCTTCGCGGCGATCCAGGGCTACGGCTGGCTCGCGCTCCAAGTGCACGCGAGCCCGGGCCTGACAGCGCTGCGTGTCCCGCGGACCGTGGCCCGAGTCGGCGCGCGCGCGCTCGCAGTCGTACCCGGCTCCAAGCCTCTGCGGCGTGTCGGGCGCGAGCTCTTCCTCGCGGGGAGCGCACAGCCGCTCACATGCTCCATCAAGAGCGACGGCAAGCTCGTCCCGGTGGCGGCCGCGGAGTCCGTGGGTTCGCCGACGACGTGGGTCGAGCCCCACCCGTGGCTGCCGCTTGCGTATGTCGGTCGCGCGGACGCCGAGCCGTCGATCGCGGACGTGCTCGACGACGGATCGCTCGTCGAGCGCGGGACTGCGTCGGTCGGGATCGGGTCGAGCGGACTGCGCATCGATCCGTCGGGTCGCTTCGGCTACGACTGGGTCACCACTCCGAGCGCGATGCTTCGCGCGCGCAGCGTGAATCCCGACGGCACACTCTCCGACGCCGGCGAGCTCGAACTCTCGAGTGCTCCCAGTTCACTCGCCTTTCACCCCTCGGGCGAGTACGTGTACGTGGCGCACTCGGGCGCGATCGCGACCTTCGCCATCGACTGGGCCTCGGGCGCCCTCGTCGAGTGGGGCGAGTTGATCCTCGGCGATACGCCCGCGGCGCTCGTCGTCGATCCAAGCGGAACGTTGCTCGCGGCGCTCGCCTCCGACGGCACGACCCTCTCCTTGTATTCACTCGACGCGCTCACCGGGCTTCCGAGCGCGCTGCCCGCAGGTCCGATCGCGCTCGGCGGTGTCGGCCTGGCGCTGGCGTTCGACGCCTACGGCGAGCACCTCGTGCTCTCGGGCGGCGCAGGAGCGCGGCTGAGTGCGTGGTCGGTCGACCGCGCGAGCGGCTCCATTTCGCTGCGTTTCGCGACGCCCGGCAGCTTGCCCGTGGCGTTCTGCGCAGGTCCCGACGGCCGCAACTACTACGCCGCGCTCGCGCAGGGGATCGTCGCCAACTACGTCTGGAGCGACGCGCTCGGCTTCACCTTCGTCGAGAGCATCAACGTCGGGGCGAGCGTGGGCGGAATCGCGCTGCGTACCGTCACGCGCTAGAGGTTCGCCTCGGCGCGTCGCGCCGCGAGCCCGCGCTGCGCCAAGTAGGCGAGCGGCGCGACCTGCAGCAGCACGAGCGCGGGAACCGCCGTCAGATAGAAGCGCTCCCAGTCGAGCGGCAGCCAGGCGATCGTTCCCGCGATGAACACGACGGCGAAGACGAGCAGCGACCGAGCCTGCGCGCAGCCATGCGCCGCGCGCCAAGCGAGTGTCGCGAGTCCGCTCAGCGCGAGGAGAGAGCCCGCGTGGCCGAAGAGAACGCCGTGGCCGGCGCTCGTCCGTACGAAGAGCGACGCTCGCTCCCCGAGCGTGCGCGCGACCTCGACCCCGGTGCGCGGTGCGAGCTCGTCTTGGAAGTACGCCATGAGCTTGTCCCAGCGAGCGAGGATGTCGTGCACACCGATGAGAGGCTCGCCCCAGAGCCGCGGATTGAGCGCGTAGAAGAGGCTCAGGGTCAGCAGTGCCGCGAGTGCGATCGCGAGGACCGCACGGCCGATCCGCGCTCCTTCCCGTCGCGTCGCGAGCGCTGCCCAGCCGGCGGTTGCGGCGCACAGGAGACCGCCGTTGAGCTTGCTCGAGACCGCGAGGCCGCAGCAGACGCCGAGCAAGAGGCCCCAAGTGAGCGTCGCGCTCGGCCGCCGCAGCGCGACCAAGAGTCCCGCGAGGCAGAAGGGCAACATGAAGTGGTCGGTGCGCAGATAGTTGCCGGTTGCGTGCACCAGCGGCGTCGCGAACCACGCGACGAACGCGGTCGAGCCTGCGATCCACGCCGCCGCTCCCGTGACGAGCTCGCGGGCGCAGAAGAAGAGCAGCACCGCGGAAAGCGCGGAAAGCGCGAGCACGACGCGTCGTGCGAGTGGCTCGGCGGGAAGCAGCGCGGACTGCGCGTCCCGTCCCGCGCGCGGGTCATCGCGGTGGAAGACCTGAAACGCCTGCGGG
>JBIKYW010000229.1:0-5522 GCA_044355055.1 Planctomycetota bacterium
CTGCGATCGCGGCGGAAGCGGCACAGCTCCTTCGCGCGACGCCGCTTCGGAAGTAGCGCGGCGCATCCTTGCGAGCTGTGGCTATTCTCCGTTGCATGGGGACTGACGAGCGACGAGGAGCTTCCGCACTCGTGGGCGCTGCGTTTTTGATGGCGACCTCCGCCATCGGTCCGGGATTCCTGACGCAGACGGCGGTGTTCACGGGTCAGCTCGGAGCTAGCTTCGCCTTCGCCATCCTCGTTTCGATCGTGATCGACTTGATCGCGCAGCTCGCGATCTGGCGCACGCTGATCGGGCACGGACAGCCCGCACAGCAAGTGGCGAGCAGCGTGGTGCCCGGGCTCGGCGGCGCGCTTGCGCTGCTCGTCGCGCTCGGTGGTTTTGCGTTCAACATCGGCAACGTCGCCGGGGCTGGGCTCGGCCTCGAGGCACTGTTCGGGCTCGACGTGCGGTGGGGTGCAGCAGCCACGGCGCTGCTCGCGATCTTGCTCTTCCTCGCACGCGAAACGGGGGCTGCAATGGACCGTCTCGCCGCGGTGCTCGGCGCGCTCATGCTCGCGCTCATGGGCTGGGTCGCGCTTTCGTCGGGCGCGCCGCTCGGCGAAGTCGTGGTGCAGTCGGTCTTGCCCGAGCGTCTCGACCCGCTCGCGATCGTGACGATCGTCGGTGGCACGGTCGGTGGCTACATCACCTTCGCAGGCGCTCATCGCCTCCTCGATGCCGGAGTCCGCGGGGAGGCGGGCGTTCGTTCGGCGACGCGCTCCGCCGTCTTGGGTGTCGGAATCGCCTCCGGCATGCGGGTTCTCTTGTTCCTCGCCGCGCTCGGCGTGCTCGTCAGTGGTGTGAGCTTCGCGGACTCGACGAATCCGGCTGCCGTCGTCTTCGAGAGCACGGCGGGCTCGCTCGGTCGTCGACTTTTCGGGCTCGTGATGTGGTCGGCGGCGATCACGTCGGTCGTGGGCTCTGCCTATACGTCTCTGTCCTTTCTTCGCACCCTGCATCCGCGTGTGGTCGCGAACGAGCGCACGCTGCGGGCAACGTTCGTCGCAGGCTCCACGGTGGTCTTTCTCGTCGTCGGCAAGCCCGTCACGCTGCTCGTGCTCGCCGGTGCTTTCAACGGCCTGATCCTGCCCGTCGGATTGGCCGTGATGTTGATCGCTTCGCGCCGGAGCGCAATTCCGTTGCCGCGCCCGCTCGCGTTTCTTGCCTGGCTCGTCGCTCTCGCGATGGGGGCGATGGGCTGCGTCACGCTGGCGCGTGAGCTTCCCAAGCTCCTCGGCGCCTAGCGCGCGCCGAGAGCCAAGAGCTCACCGTCTCGCGCCACTCGCATCCCTGCGGCCTCGATCGTGCGAGTCGCATCGCTGCGGGGATTGCAGGCAGGATTCGTGTGATTGAGATGCGTGAACACGACCTTGCGACGCAGCTCCGGAGCGAGTCCCGACAGACGCGCGAGCGTCTCTGCGATGAAAGGGTGCGGAATCTCGGCCATGGCGCGGCCGGGGACTTCGCCATCGCCGAAGAATGTGCCGTCGAGGAGTGCGAGGTCGACGTCGGCGAGCAACGCTTCGAGGGGCGTCGCCCAACGCTCCCACTTGTCGATGTCGGGGATGTACGCGACCGAGTGACGCGGCCCGCGGACGATGAAGCCGACCGTATCGCTGAACTCATCGCGGTGCGGGACGAGCATGGATTCGACGCTCAAGCCTGGCGCGAGCTCGACCACCGAGCCCGGCGTCACCTCGCGCAGCTCGATCGCACGCGTCTGCACGAGCAAGCTCCAAGGCCCGTTGCTCTCCAAGAATCCCCGCATGCGCGGCGTGCACCACACCGGTACGCCGCGCGCCCCGTACACCTCGCGGCCGAGCTGCGCGAGTCCCGCGTAGTGTCCGATGTGCGCGTGGGTGAGGAAGACTCCGTCGAAGAGCGGCGGGCGTGCCTCCGCGGATCTGCGACGCGGCGCGAGCTCGTCGGCGAGCGCCACTTGCTCACCCAAGTCCGGCGTGGCGTCGATCCACCACCGTTGGCCCGTGCGCGGGTCGACGATGGCCAGCGATGCCACGTTGCGGCGGAACCGCGCGTCGTTTCGGGCGCGAGCGCAGAGCGCGTCCGTACAGCCCACTTGAGGAAACCCGCCGTCCTGCGCGGTTCCGAGCACGACGAGGAAAGGCTCGGAGGGCATCGCTCGCGGCGCCGCGCAGCTCGCGACGGCGACGAGCGCCAGCGTCGCCCACCTCACGGACACACCATGGCTCTCAGCGCGTCGGTGAGTCCGAGGTTGTCCGGAGCCGCATAGCCGTTGTCTCGCGACCACCACTGGAAGAACAGCACCTGTCCGACGAGGAAACCGTTGCTTGCGAGCAGACTGTCCGAGAAGAGCTGAGCGTACGTGCCGCTGCAGTCGTTGCCACCGGGGCTTCCGCCCGAGCCCTGTACGGGCATGCGGCGCACAGGTGCGCCGACGCAACGGAAGCCGGCGCCGAGCGGTGCGAGCACGCGGCTCGTTCCCCACATCAGCAGGCCTTGGCGCTGGCTGAGCACGTTCGACGCGCGCACGACGAAGTTGTCGGGCGCGGCGAGCGTGAGCGCGCCCGTAGCGGAGATCGAGGGCGTGCAGCCGAGGCTGTTTTGGAGCGGCAGGCAGAAGCTGGAGCCGCGGCAATCGCACTCGTCGGGGAGTCCGTTGAGGTCGCTGTCAGGGCTTGCACCGCTCACGAGGTCGCACGCATCGTCGCTGCCATTCCCGTTGCAGTCGGGCGGCGAGCGGAAGAAGACGCGCAGCAGATTCGCGCCGCTCGCGACAGGATTGCTGCCCGCATCCGCGTAGAGATCCGTGAAGTACAGACCGTCGGGGCCCGCTTCGAGACCGCAGACTGTCGCACGCCGCGCGCCCGTGTACTCGACGAACGGAATCGGACCCGCGACCAGCGCGCCGTTTGCATCGAGGATCCACTCCGTGATGCGCTTTCCCTGCGAGTTTTGACCATTGGCGTACGTCGGACCGGACTCGGTCACGAAGGCGTGGTCGAAGCTCGTCGCGGGAAACCCACTGCCGCCGAAGGTCTGAGACTGGATGAACGCGAGGTTCACGGGACCGACGGCGGGGTTCCAGTTCTTGAGCGCATAGTTCGCCATCGACGCATCGCTTCCGTCCCAGAGATAGTTGCGGCCCGCGACGATCTTGGCGAAGCGATCGACGCTCGGTCCGTTCTCGACCATGTAGTGCGCGCCGTCGAGCGCGCGTCGCTCGCCGCCGAATGGGTTGCGTACGCCGTACGCGTAGACGTAGTCGCGCGCAGTGATGCCATCGGCGGCGTTGTAGAACGGATTCGTTGCGGCGGGCGTTCCGTCGAGGTTGAGGCGCAGGATCTTGCCGCGGAACGAGCTGAGATTCTGCGCGGTCGCCGCGTCGAATCCGTCGCCCATGTGACAGAGGAGCGTGCCGTCGGGAAGCAATGTCAAGTTCGAGACTTGATGCGACTGCCCCTGCGTCTCGCCGGGCATGTCGAGGATCGTGGTCGCCGTTGCAGCGGTGCGTCCGCCGTCGATGCTCGTGAAGCGCACCAACTTCGGGTTGTGATTCGCGGGGCTCGCGATCGGTGCATAGAGCATCGCAGCGATGACGTCGCCGCTCGCGGGATCGACCGCGATGCCGGTGACGCCCTGCTCGCCCGAGCCGGGGAAGGCTCCTGTCGGGTTGAAGTTCAGCAGATTCGACGCATAGGTGCCGACCGTTCGATTGCGGTAGACGACCTTGATCTTTCCGTAGAGCTCGGTGACGTAGAGGAACGGGTCCGATGCCGCAGGCCCGGCGTTGGGGACGAAGGCGAGGTTGATCGGCAGCTGGAATCCGCTCGCGAATACCTCGACCTCGAACCCGGGCTGGCGAGCGCTCCACGGCGGCGTGGGCGTGCGGGCCACGCTCGCGAAGCTCGGACTCGTCTGGTTCGCGCTCGCGAAGTAGGTCGCTCCGCTCGCGGCAACCCAATAGCTGGCGCTCGCTCCCGCCGTGAGCGAGACCGCGGGCAAGTAGATCGAGTGACGCTCGCAGTGGGCGTCCACCAAGCGCAGGTCGCTCGCACCGAACTGCATGCCGGTCGCGCCCGCGATCACGCGCACTCGCACGGCTTCGTGCATCCCGAGCGCTGCGGCGTCGATGGCGACATTTGCAGTGCTCCCGCCGCGCAGCTCGTACAGCGGCGCGCCGCCCGGGCTCTCCAGCAGAAGTCGCGCGGGAGTGGTTCCGCCGGGCAAGAGCAGCTCCGTGTTCGACCCCGCGTAATGCCAAGTGACGGGCGGTGTCGGCGCTACGTCTTCGAGCTCGAGCGGAAACGTCGCAGTGAGCGCACCCGTGACGAAGGTGCGCTGTGACCATGGGCTCCAGCGCGTGGCGGGATCGCCGCTGTCATCGCTGTGGCGCACGCGCAGCACGTAGCTCGTCGAAGCAAAGAGCTCGCTGCGTCCCGTGTGGGAGCCCGTGAACACGCCGTCGCCGAAGTGCGTGTGCGTGCGCTCGACGCCTTGGATGCAGCTCGAGAACCATACGCGCTCCGCGAGGCCCGCGGTCCAGATCTCCCAGTCGGTGCAGAAGTGCTGGTCCCCGGAGTTCGGGTCTGCGAACGGCGCAGTCTCCATGTGCACGTCCGCCGCGTTGACGGTCACGCCGTTGGCCACCGGTTCGGTGATCACGGGCGCGAGCGGTGCTGCGTTCGAGCCCTGAAGTAAGGCAAAGGCGAGCCAAGGGGCGGCGGGGGACATGCCACGAGGCTACGTCATGACGTGTGTCTTGGGGCGAGCCGCGCACTGAGGTTCGCCGCAACGAGCGCGGGGGCCGTCGGCAACGCCGACGACCCCCGCAGGGAGCCTGCTCGCGGGTCATGCCCGCGCGGCACAGCGCTAGTCGTCGATCTCGGCCTCGATCTCGAAGGCCTGGATCAGGTTGGGACCAGCGAGCGAGAGGCCGTACACCTCCACTTCGAGCGACTCACCGGCCTGCAGACCGGTGAAGAGCGCATAGAAATCGTTCTCGCTCGCAGCTTCGTCGTCGAAGTAGCACGCCGCGTCGATCGTGACCGTGGCCGGACCCACGGTGACCGAGCCACCGAACGGGTCCTCGACCTGCGAGATCGTGAACGTGAACTGACTCACACCCGGCGAGACCGAAGTCACGAGTCCGCGAGCGCGACCCGCGTGGATCTCCGTACGGCTCGCCGCGACGCTCGGGCCGGTGTTGGGGCCGCTGATCGCGCCGCGCACCTCGAGCTTGAGACCGACGCTGAGCTGCGAGGTCGTGAGCACCGGATCGCCCTCGGTGTCCAGATACAGCGAGCTGTTCGTGAGGTCGACGGTGACATCCGTGGTGGTGTTCGCCACGCTGCCGCCGAGTGCAGGGTTGCCGGGGAGGAGGCGCATGGTCAGGCTCGTCGGCAGGCCGGCGAGCGAGGTGATCACACCTTCGAACTCCGGTTGGCCCTCGACTTCGATCAACACCGCGCGGAACGGCTCGCCGATGAACGTGGCGAACT
>JBIKYW010000230.1:0-5514 GCA_044355055.1 Planctomycetota bacterium
GCCGCCCTTGCCGAGCAGCCCGACGACGCGGACCCCGCGCTTGTGCGCCTCTTCGACGGCGCGCAGGCAGTTGGGCGAGTTGCCCGACGTCGACATCATGACGAGCAAGTCGCCGGGCTTGCCGAGCGCCTCGACTTGGCGCGCGAACACTTCGTCGAAACCGAAGTCGTTGGCGATGCAGGTGAGCTGGCTCGGGTCGGAGAATGCGATCGCCGGAAGCGCAGAGCGGTTGCCGCGGAAGCGCCCGGTCCACTCCTCGGCGAAGTGCATGGCATCGCACATGCTTCCGCCATTGCCGCACGACAAGAGCTTGCCGCCTCGCGCGAGCGTCTCCGACGCTGCCTCCACGAAGCGCTGCACGTTGGGCAGCGCCTCCGGCGACGCCATGAAGGCCTGCAGGGTGGCGAGCGCCTCGTCGAACGACGCGCGGACAGGGTCGGTCTGGCTCATGCGGCCGATTCTCCCCGTTCTGCGCGGTTCCCTCAAGCTCGCCCCCACTAGACAACTCGCGGCCCACGACCGATTCTCTTTCCGCACGCATGAACAAGTACGCCCTCGTCGCCCTGCTCGTCGTCGCCGGATCCGCCGCGGCCTGGGTCGCGCTCCGCGCCCAAGACCCCACGTACAAGGCCCCGGTCCTCGCGGATCCGTCGACGATTCCCTTCCTGCTCTCGTCGACGCCCGGCGAGGGCGAGCTCGTGCGCGTCTTCGAGGTCGACGGCATGTGCTGCGGAGGCTGCCGCCCGAAGGTCCACGCGGCGGCGTTGGCCGTCGCTGGAGTGCGTGAAGCCGCGGTCGATCAGGAAGCGGGGACCGCGACGCTGCTCGTGCGCTCGGACGTCGCGACGTCGATGCTCGAGCAGGCGCTCACGTTCGACAAGTACGAGGCGCACGCGCGCCCCTGAAGTCTCGGTCAGGGCTTGGTGGAAGCCGAGCTCGGCGGCAGGCCGACGATGTCGGTGCGCAGAACGCGCTCCTGCATTTCCAGCTCCTGCGGGGCCTCGTGAAGCCCGCCCGCAAGCTCCGAAGTCTCACGGGCCTTGGGCAACAGCCGACTGTTGTACGAGCCGACGGCGTCGTTGAACGCCTTGCTCGCAGTGTCGAGCCCCTTGCCGACCTTCGCGAGATGCTCGGACAAGGTCTGGATGCGGCCGAGCAACTCCTGCGCGCTCTCGCCGATCCGCATGGCGTTTTCGTTGAACTGCGCCTGCTTCCACTGCAGCGCACACACGCGGAGGAACGCGAGCAGCGTGGACGGCGTCGTGATCACGATGCGCGCGTCGAGCGCCTCCTTGAAGAGGTTGCCGTCGTACTCGAGGGCTGAGATCAGCGCGCTCTCCACGGGGATGAAGAGGACCGTCAGCTCCGCCGTCCCGCCGATGGCCGCCGCGTAGTCGCGCGAACCCAGCACCTTGACGTGACTCCTCAGTGCCGATGCGTGCGCCGCTCGTCGAGCGCTTCGCTCCGAGTCGCTGTTCTTCGGATCGATCGAATCGAAGTACGCGTTCATCGGCACCTTGGCGTCGATCGGCACGGATCGTTCGCCCGGCAGTCGCACCACCATGTCCGGCCGCAGGCGCGCTCCTTCGTCACCCTCGATGCTGGTTTGCTCGACGAAATCGACGTGAGCGGTCATGCCCGCCATCTCGACGACGTTGCGCAGGCTCACCTCGCCCCACTGGCCGCGCTGCCGATTGTCGCGCATCGCACCCGAGAGCGTGTTGGCTGCGTTCGAGGCTTGGATCTGCAGGTCCGCGATGTGCTTGAGTTGCTCCGCCAGCGCCTTCGCATCCCCCTCGCGCTTCTCTCCGAGCGACTGCACGAGCTTCTCTTGCTTCTCCAATTGCTCCTTGAGCGGCGCGACCAGCGACTCCACGGCCTTGTGGCGCGTCTCAAGGTCTTGCTGAGACAACTGCTTGTGGCCTTCGAACTGCTCCTTCGCTTGCTTGAGCAGTGACTCGGCCGTGGACTTCAGCACGTCGGCGCCGGTCGCTTTGAACGTCTCGGTGAGCTGTTGCTTGGATCGTTCCACGGTGAGCCTCAGCTCTTCGAGCGCACGCTCGCGCTCTCCGAGCTGCGTCTCGAGGCGACCGAGCTTGGTCTGCACGGTCCCGTGCTCCCGCACCGCGTCCTCCGCACGCTTGCGTTCGTTCGCGGCGCTGACCTCGAGTTCCCTCACCCGCGCTTCGTTCGCGCTCGCGCTCGACCTTGCCGCGCCCTCGGAAGCCAAGAGCTCGCTGTTCTTCTTCTGCAGCGTGATGCGCTCGCCGTCGGCTCGCGCGAAGTCGCTCCGCGCCGCTTCGAGCTGCGCTTGCAGCGTCGCAGTCGCCGCCGACGACCTGCCGCGCGCGAGCAGATTCGCGACCACGAAACCCAAAACTGCGCCGACACCGATCCCCGCGAGGAGCGAAATCCCGTCCATGCGCGCGACTCTATCGCGCGAGCCCTGTCGTGCAAGGCGGGGTGAAAGCGCTAGATTCTCACGCGTGGAAGTTGCCCGCCGTCCCGATGCCGACGATCGTCGAAAGCGCGAACGTGCCGGTCTTCTGCTGATCGGCTTGGGCATCGTCGTGATGCTGTGGGGTGTGTTTCACATCCTCGATAGCGTTCCCAAGCCCGCCAAGCGCGAGTTCGCGTATCGCACGACCGACTTCCAAGCGCGCTCTGCTGTCCACGACTCGTTCTTCGGTGGCTTCGCGCGCGCCATGGTCGGGCTCGGCCTCGCGCTCTACGGCGGACGACTCCGCAAGCGCGCGAGCGAAGACGAGAGCCCTTAGAGCGAGCGCAAGAAGTCGAGCGACGCCAGCGCTAATTCCGCCGGTGCCTCGTGCGTAGTCATGTGGCCCGCAGCTGGGAGCTGCGTGAAGCGCGCGCCCGAAATCGCGCGGGCGATCCCCGCCATTTCCGTCGGCGAGGAGATCGCGTCGTGCTCTCCGACCACCACCAGCGTTGGGACGCCGATGCGCGGTAAGAGCTCACTCGAGTCCGCGCGCAGAGCCATTCCGCGCAAGGATGCCGCGATGCCTTCGCGCGGCGCGACTTCTATGAGCGTGCGAACCGCTGCGGCGACTTCGGGGCGCTTCGCGAGCGTCTGAGGCGCGAGAAGGCGCGGCAGCATCGCCTCGATGACCGGACCCGGCCCTTCGGCGAGCGCCTTCGCCGCGAGCGTCGCTCTTCCTGCGGCCGCCTCCTGGGAGTCTGCGATCGCGCGGGTGTTGATCAATCCGAGTGCGCCCACTCGGGCGCCATGACGTCGCAGGAATGCGAGTGCAACGTATCCGCCCATCGAGAATCCGAACAGCGTGATCGGCGTGCGAACCGAGAGCGCGTCGAGAAGCGCCGCGACATCGTCTGCGTGCTGCTCCATGGTCCACGAGCGATCGGGCATGACATCGCGAAACGCGCTCTCCCCGAAGCCGCGCAAGTCGGGTGCGATCACGTGGGCATGCTCACCGAGCTCACGGGCGAGTGCGTGCCATTGACCGCGGTGGAACGGGAATCCGTGCAGCAGCACCACGGGTCGGCCTGAGCCCTGTGACTCGTGCGCGAGAAGAGAGGTCTGCATACGAATTTCGAGGGTGGCTACGGTCTTCGGCGTAGGTCTGGGGTTGCGTGCGACGGACGCGGTCCTGTTACGTTCGAGGCAGTATGAGCCAACACGCACTCAAGCTGAAGGCGCCGGATCCGGCGCGTGCGCACGGCGCGTGGGTCTACCTCGTGATTTCGATTCTCGCGGGAGTGCTCAGCGCGGCGCGCTACGACATGTTCGCGGCGCTGCTCGCCGGAGCCGCTTTTCTCGGTGTTTTCGTGCTTGCTGGCGCAGCCGCGGGCTATCCCAAACACTGGCACGCGCGTCTTGCAATCGGCGGCGCGATCCTCGCTGCGAGCCTGATCGCTGCGGTGAGCGCTACTCCCGACCCGTCGTTCCTCGCGTACGGTGCTGTCGCCGTCTTCCCCGCCGCGGCCGCCGCATGGTTCGGCTTCCGCCATGGCTTCCAGTCCGGTGGAGCGCTCTCGTTCGCGGTCGTAACGCTCGTTGTCGCCGCGCCAGCGTCTCTGTGTGCGGGTGGTGCGCCTCACACGCTCGGCCTGTTGCTACTCGGCTTGCTCGCGCCCTTTTTCGCATGGCGCACGTGGCACACGCGCGAGGCGCTGCGCGACAGCCACGGATGGAGTCGCGCGAAGCTCCGCGCGCTCGGATGGCGCGAGGCGCTGATCGCACTGCTGTGGACGACCTTCGCCGTCTCGCTCGTCCACGTCCTCGCGGGACGCGCCTAGCGCGAGCCTTCGAACACGAGGACGCCTTCGATCACGGTGCCCACGCAGTGGGTGGTGTACTCGAAGGGATCGCCGTCGTAGAGCGCGAGGTCGCCGTCCTTGCCGACGTCGAGGCTGCCGAGCCGCGCATCGAGGCCGAGGATCTTCGCAGCATCGAGCGTGATCGAGCGAAGGGCACGCTCGGATCCAAGTCCGTAGGCCGCGGCCACGCCCGCTTCGTAGAGCACGACGCGCGTCTTGGGCACGTAGCTCTCGTAGCCCGACTGCAGCGCGAAGGTGAGCCCCGCGTCCGCGAGCTTGCGGTAGGTCGAGCGACTCGCGTTCTCGAGCTCTTCGACAAAGCGTGCCATCGGCGCATGCGCGATGACCGGCACTTTCGCCGCACGCAGCTCGTCGAGGACAACGTAGCTCTCGCCGCCGCCGTCGAGCACGAGCTGGAAGCCAAACTCCGCCGCGAGGCGCAGCGCGGAGACGATGTCTTGATGGCGGTTGGCCGTCACGAGCAGCGGCGCCTTGCGTTCGAGCACGTCGACGAGCGCCTCCTTGCGGAGATCGCGTTCGGGCCGCTTCGTCGCGTCGTCTCCTGCCGCCTTCAGCTTCTTCTGATACTCCTGCGCGCCGATCAGTGCTTCGCGCAACATGGAGAGCTGCTTGCCCGCGGTCCCGGGCGACTTCGTGCGCGACGCCGAGCCGAGCGTGGCCGCGATCATCGCGCGCGGCACGAGCACCGCTTCGTCGATCGTTTCACCGCGTGTCTTCACCACCATCGTTTGGCCCGAGATGAGCGCCTGCGGACCGTGTCCCGTGTGGAGCGTCGTCACGCCGAAGCCGCGCACCCACTCGACGAGGCGCTCGCGCGCGTTGTACGCGTCGATCGCGCGCAACTCGGGCTGAATCGGTCCGGTCGGGTCGTGCTGGTCCTGATCGTGCGGCTGGTTCAAGTAACCCGCGAGCCCGACGACGCTGTGCGCATCGACCAAGCCCGGCGTCACGACCTTGGCCGTCACCACGCGGACGCCTGTCGGGGGCTGAACCTGCCGCTCGTTGCCTAGCGCGACGATCTTGCCGCCCTTCACCACCACGATGCCGTTCTCGATCACGGCGCCGGACACGGTGTGGACGCGCTCCCCGCGGACGACGAGGTCCTGCGCCGCGAGCGGCAGCGCAAGGGCGAGCGAAGCGACGAATTGAATCCACGGTTTGAACATCACTTCACCTCCTCACCGACACAGCAGA
>JBIKYW010000231.1:0-5504 GCA_044355055.1 Planctomycetota bacterium
CGTCCCGCGCGGGCTCGAGGCCAGCGAGCGAGAAGACGCGCTCGAGCAAGCGCACGCGCTCCTGCATCGGGAGACAGTCGACCGGGATGTACGGAATCGCAAACATCTCCAGCATCAGCTTGACCATGCCGTCGATGCGCAGGACTTCCTCCCAGGCGACTCCGGCGCGCACCCCGTCGTCCGCCAAGAGGTCGCGATGCGGGCGGATGAAGAAGACGAGTCCTTCCTTGACCGACTCCATGTACGCGGCGAGGCGCGGGTCGGTGGCGAGCTTGTTGAGTACGCGCGCGTGGTGCGCGGCGTAGGCGAGATTGCAGAAGGCTCGGTCGGACACAAACGAGCCCGCGTGCTGTGCTTCGGCCGAGATCTGGCGCTCGAACACCTCGGTCTGGTAGCGATCGACGACGTCGAGCCGCGAGCGCATGGCGTCCAAGTGCTCCTCCATCTCGGCCAGCACGCCGCGGGCGACCTCCGAGATCATCGGGAGCCCGTACTGGTCGCGCACCCAGCGCGCGAGGGTGGTCTTGCCGGTGGAGTGGGCGCCGACGAAATAGACGCGGAGCGGTCGCTGCATGGGGTTACCTCGAGGCCCCTCGTTGGGCCGGGGCAGAATCCTACAGGTAGTGGCCGATTCGTCTAGCCCACCCAAGCCATTGTGGATAACTCAAGGCGCGGGAACCGACGACGGGCGACGGAGGCCCCACAGGCAGAGCGCGAGCAGGGCCGCCGAACCCAGAAACAGCCCGCGCACGCCGACCCACGTGCTCAACGCTCCCCCGAGCATCGAAGCCACCGCGATCGCGAAGGCGCGGGCGGCGAACACCACGCCGATCGCTCCGCCCCGCTGGGATGCGGAGGACTCCGCCGCAGCAACGCCGAAAGCGAGCGGCGCCGACCCCGCCATGGCCACCCCAAACAGCACCCGCGCCCCCAGCAGGACCTCATAGCTCGGAGCGAGCCCCTGCACCGCGAGCGCGATGGCGCACAGCGCCGAGCAACGCCGCAGCGCGGGGTACGCACCCGCGCGATCGCCCAGGCTGCCCCATAGAGGCATCGAGACCAAGTTGGCCGCCGACATCGAAAAGAACAGCGCGGCCGTGCTCGGCGCGAGCCAACTCCACCACGACTCGACGTCGCGCACGTAGAGCTCCATCAGCGGGTTCGTCGCGCCCATGCCAAACTGCAGGAAGAAGAGGAGCAGCATCGAAGCGCGCAACGGGCCGTTCTCCCGCAGCTCGCCGACGTCGCGCAGCAGCGTGCCCAACGCGCGGCGCGGCGAGAGTCGCGCTCCATCGCTGCGGCGCGTGCTCGCGTCCTCGTGCGCGAAGAAGAACACGACGAGCGCGGAGAAGAGCGAGAGCACCGCGACCGCGAGGTAGACCTCCGCGATGCCGAACCGATCCCGCAGCAACTCACCCGCGAGCGGCCCAAAGATCGCGCCGACCACCATCGAGGTCTGCAGCCTTCCGCTGACGCGCGACTGAGCCTCCGCGGGCGCCTGCACGCTGACCAGCGTGATGCTCGGTGCGACGAAGCCGGAGAACAGCCCCTGCGCGATGCGCAGAAAGAGCAGCTCCCACGGCGTGCGCGCAAAACTCATGGCACCGACGAACAGCGTGATCGCCAGCATCGAGCGCAGGATCATCACGCGCCGCCCGACGCGATCGCCGAGCGCGCCCCACAGCGGGCTCGAGATGGCCGCGCACAACGGAGCCGCGCCGTACAACACGCCCGACCACGTGGCGATGGCATCGCGATCCGTGAGCCCGAGGTGCTCGAGCTGGCTCGGGAAGAACGGCAGAAAGGCCATCATCCCGATCGCGGTGACCGTGTTCGCCAGCCAAACGGCCGCGAAGGTGCGTTTCCACGGAGTCATCGAGGCGCGAGAGCCTAGCGGCCGCGGGGCTCGCTCGCCTCAACCCGCGTTCGCGCGCGTCGCCGGGATTTGCATCTGGAGAATGGGCGCGCCCAGATCCTGCTCGTCCGCGAGCGTCGCACGAATCCGATCAAAGTCTTCGGACCGCGCGAGGAACGCTCGGACGATGCGCGGATCGAAGTGCGCGCCGCTGCCGCGCGCGATGAACTCGGTTGCGGCCGAGTGCGTCCAAGCTGCCTTGTAGGGTCGCTCGCTCGTGAGTGCGTCGTAGACGTCGGCGAGCGCGAGGATGCGCGCCGAGAGCGGGATCGCATCGCCTCGCAGGCCGCGCGGATAGCCCGAGCCATCCCAGCGTTCGTGATGACACCAAGCGATTTCGAGGCTGGTCGTGAGGAAGGGCTGCTCGCCGACGGCGGCGATCACGCTGCGCAGCGTGTCCGCGCCCAGCGTGGCGTGCTGCTTCATCGTCTCCCACTCGTCGGGATCGAGCTTTCCGGGCTTGAGCAGGATGTGATCGGGGATCCCCACCTTGCCGATGTCGTGCAGCGGCGCGGACTTCTCGAGCACCGAGATCCACGTGTCGCTGAGCGTGTCGACGAAGTGACCATCCCCGCGCAGCCCCTCGGCGATCAAGCGGCAGAAGGTGCTGACGCGCTCGAGGTGGCGACCGGTCTCGTTGTCGCGTTGCTCGGCGAGCTTGGCGAGCGCGAAGATCGTGGCTTGCTGCGCATCGTCGCGTTCGCAGCGACGCAGGACGTTGCGAGCCGCGACGGACGCCGAAGCCGCGATCGAAGCGATCAGGTCGTGATCGGTGGCATCGAGAGCGCGGCCGGAGCGCGTGTTCCGCGGGAGCTCCAGCGCACCGAGCTCGCCTTCGGTCGTGGCAAAGGTCACGCGCTCCACGTCGAGCGCGACGATCCTGCCGCACACGCTCTCGACGCGGCCCGAAGAAGCGCGCGGCAGCATGCGGAACTCGACGCGGGCGCCTTCGAGCTCGCAGACCTCGCACGCAGCCTGCGCGGTCGCCGCGGCCACACGCTCCAAGGTCTCGCAACTGTTGAGCTCTCCCACGAACTGCTGCAGCCGCGCGAGCGCGCGCATCTGCGCATGAATACGATCCTCGAGCTGCCCGTTTTGCTGCTGCAATGTGCGCCGCGAGCGCGCCTCGGCCTCGGCCTTCGCGCGGACATCGCAGCGGCGGCGGTGCTCGGCGAGCGCGTCGTGCAGCGCCGCCGCGAGCACCCCGCGCGGACACGGCTTCTCCAAGAAGCGGAAGACGCCACCGTTGTGGAGCGCGTCGACGGCGACGTCGAGCTCGGCGAGCCCTGTGAGCAAGATCGCCACGGTCTCGGGCCAGCGCTCCCGCAGCCGCGCGACGAGCTCGCTGCCGCGCTCGCCAGGCATCTCGTAGTCGCTCACCACCACGGCGAAGGGGCCGTGCTGCTCGAAGAGCTCGATCGCCTGCTTCGCACTCCGCGCGGCGTGGGCCTCGAACTCACCGCTGCAGATGCGCACCAAGACATCGAGGGTCTCGGGGGTATCGTCGACGAAGAGGATCGGCTCGCTCACGGTGGGGTCTCGCGATGCGGATCCTGGGAGGTGGGATCGCTGGAGCGAGTTTTCGGATCCCCACGGGCCCATCTTGAGTCGCGCTCGACAACGCGAAACGAGCGGCAAAACCGCCCGAAAATGGCACGATTTCCGGGCTCGGAGAGCCCCTTGAGTGCGCAGCGCGTGGAAAGAAGTTCCGCCCGCTCGCAGGGCGCGAGGGAGCGCTAGTTCTTGTAGCTCTGGATGGGCGCGGGAATGCGTCCGCCGCGCCGGTGCAGGATGCCGCACGAGAACTTGCCGGGGTCCTGCACGATCGCCGTGCCGAGCAGTCCGCCCCACTCGACGGTCTCGCCGGGCCCCTTGCCCGGAACCGGAATGATGCGCACCGCGGTGGTCTTGGCGTTGACCATGCCGATCGCCATCTCGTCCGCGATGATGCCCGTGAGCGTGGCCGCACTCGTGTCGCCGGGCACCGCCACCATGTCGAGACCGACCGAGCACACGCTGGTCATCGCCTCGAGCTTCGCGAGGCTCAAAGCGCCGACGCGGACCGCTTCGATCATGCCCGCGTCTTCGCTGACGGGGATGAACGCGCCCGAGAGCCCGCCGACGGAGGAGCTCGCCATCGCGCCGCCCTTCTTGACCGCATCGGTGAGCAGCGCGAGCGCCGCCGTCGTGCCCGGCGCGCCGGTGCGATCGACGCCGATCAACTCGAGGATGTCGGAGACCGAGTCTCCAGCGGCCGGCGTCGGCGCGAGGCTGATGTCGACGATGCCGAAGGTCGTGCCGAGGCGCCGCGCGGCCTCGCGGCCGACGAGCTCGCCCATGCGCGTGATCTTGAACGCGGTGCGCTTGACCGTCTCCGCGACCGCGAGCAAGTCGGGCTCGGGTCCGAGCTTCGCAATCGCGGCGCGCACGACACCCGGCCCGCTCACGCCGACGTTGACGACCGTCTCGGGCTCGCCGGTGCCGATGTGCGCCCCGGCAACGAACGGATTGTCCTCGACTGCGTTGCAGAAGCACACGAGCTTCGCGCAGCCGAGTCCCCCCTGATCGGCGGTGAGGCGCGCCGTCTCGAGGATCACGTCCGAAAAGCGCGCGATGGCGCTCATGTTGATGCCCGCCTTCGTCGTCGCGAGCGAGACGGAGGAGCAAACGTGCTGCGTCTCTTTCAGCGCGCGCGGAATCGAGCGGAAGAGCGCGTCATCGGCGTGCGTGAAGCCCTTGTGCACGTAGGCCGTGAAGCCACCGATGAAGTCGACACCGCAGGCCTTCGCCGCGGCGTCGAGCGCGCGCGCAAAGGGCACGAGGTCGTCGGTGGCGCTCGCCGCAGCCACGTAGCTGATCGGCGTGGTCGCGATGCGCTTGTTGACGATCGGAATGCCGTAGTCCGCCGAGATGCCGCGCCCCACCTCCTGCAGGTTGCGCGCGTGCTGCACGATCTTGGTGTAGATCTTCTCGCAGGCGCTCTCGGGGTCGGGGTCGGCGCAATCGAGCAGGTTGATGCCCAGCGTGATCGTGCGGATGTCGAGCGTCTCGAGCTCGATCATGCGGACGGTCTCGAGGATCTCGCGGTCGGTGAACGGCATGTCGGACTCGATCTCGCGCCTAGACGCGGTGCATGAAGCGGAAGACGCGCTCGTGCATCACGCGCACGACATAGTCATCGGGTCCGCCCATGCACTCGAGCGTGCTCTTGATCTGAGCGAAACCGGAGCCCGGCGGGAGCTCGACCATCAGAACGATGTGGAAATAGCCCTCGACGACCTTCTGAGAGATGTCGAGCACGCTCGCCTTGCTGTTCGCGAGCGCTGCTGTGATCTCCGCGAGCACGCCGGGGCGATTGCGGCCGGCGGCTGTGATCACCACGCCCGTGTAGCTCGCGAGCTCGCCCTCGGCGGGCGGCTCGGGCAGGTGCGGAAGCGAGCGCTGTGCCTGCCCCGCGTCGGGCCCGCGGCTCGGCGCGGGCTCGCTGTAGGAGCCGCTGCGCGTCTTGATCACGATCCCAGCGTCACGCGCGGTGTCCTGCGCCTGCGCGGTGACGATCGTGCCCTCTTCGATCTCGATCACGCGCCCG
>JBIKYW010000444.1:0-3432 GCA_044355055.1 Planctomycetota bacterium
GCGATCACGTTGCCGCTGCTCTTGCTCGTGATCTTCGCGGCCTGCGAGTACGGCTGGCTCATCCTGAAGTCGAGCCAGATCGACGCCGCGGCGCGACTGGGTGCGCGCGAGGCGAGCTTCGCCAACGCGTCCGGCGGCGCCGTCGAGACCCGAGTCCAAGCGGCGCTGTCCGAGCTCGGCATCGCTGGCGCGCAGGTGAGCTTCTCGCCGGCGCCCCCCGAGGACCTCGAGCCCGGCGCCGCGGTCACCGTCGTGATCGAAGCTCGCTACTCATCCAACCAGTTGCTCGGCCTCGCCAACCTGATGCCCATGCCGGAGACGCTCCGGGGGCGTGCGGCCATGGTGATCGAGCCTCGCCCCTGACCGCCTGCGGCCCTGCCCCACCGGCCCCGTCCCACACCCTCCAGATTTCCATGCAGAACTCCCGACTTGTTCTGATCGGTCTCGCCATGGCCGTGGTCGCGGCCCTCGCCACGCAGTTGCTCCAGTCGACGCTCGGCGGAAGCGGCGACGACGGGACCTCGACCGCGCGAGCCGTCGCGGCCGCGCGCGAGCTGCCCGCGGGCGCCGCGCTCACAGAGTCGGACCTCGAGTTGGTGCAGGTGCCCGCGGGTACCTCCGCCGCCGACGGCTTCGCCAGCAAGACGGCGCTCGTCGGACGCAGCCTCCAGCGAGCGCTCGCAGCGGGCCAGCTCGTGCGCGCTGCGGACATCTCAGCGCGCGGGAGCAGCGCCACGCTCGGCGGCGAACTTCCGGCCGGAACGCGCGCGATCACGATCACGCTGCGCGACAACGGCCCCGAAGTGATGCTGTACCCGGGAGCGCGCGTGGACGTGCTCGCCACGATGGACTCGCCGCCGCGCTCCAACGGACAGCGTGAAACGGTCACGCGCACGGTGCTCGAAGCTGCACGCGTGGTGGCGGTGAACGACGACACGGTGCTCGCGCCCGGACCGAGCGACGATCGCCGCGTCGCCCGCCGCACGACGGTGACCCTCGCGGTATCCCCGCAGGACGCCGCCGAGATCGAGCTCGCTGGAGCGCGCGGAACGCTCGGCCTTTCCTTGCGCTCCGAGAAGGACGGCGACGTGCGCAGCAAGTCGCCCGCGGAAGCCTCGACGCGCGACCTGTTCGCGGCGGACGATGCGCCGACCAAGCTGCCCGCCTTCGCGCCTGCCGTCACGACGGCCCAACCCACGCCGCCGACGCCCCCGACGTCGCCTCGTTGGGAAGTCACCGTGATCCGCGGTGAAGTTGCGGAACGGCTCGAGTTCGTTGGCGCGGCCGCCAAGGACGCGCGCACGCAGCGCTGAAGCTCTCCCACGAGCCCCCACGAAAGCCCCCTCGTCATGACGCGCATGAACCCTTCGTTCGCGCTGGCTGCCGCTCTCGCGTTGGCCCCGCTCTCCGCTCCCGTGCTGGCTAGGCCGATTCAAGAATCGACTGCGGAACAGCTCCAGTTGCGCTCGGGCGACTCGACGCTCCTGCGGCTGCCGGGCCGCGCCGCCACGGTCGTGGTCGCCCACCCCGAGGTGCTCGATGCGCGCCCGATCGCGCCCGACGAGCTCCTGCTCGTCGCGCGCTCGCCGGGTGCGACCGACCTCCTCGTGCGCTTGGAATCCGGTGACACCTACAACCGCCGCGTGCGCGTCGGCATCGACACGAGCGAGCTCGGGACGCGCCTGCGCTCCCTCTTCGGCTCAGGTCTCGCGGTCGAAGACTTCGGCGGGACGGTCGCGGTGCGCGGCACGCTCGCGGACGTCGGAACGGTCGCGCTGCTCGAGACGTACATGTCGTCGACCGGCCTCAAGTGGGTCAACCTGACGCGCGTCGCGGGCGTCCAGCAAGTGCAGCTGCGCGTGCGCATCGCCGAGGCGAGCCGCACGGCGCTGCGCGAGCTCGCCTTCGGCGGCGTCGGCGGCGGTCAATCGGGCTTCGGCGGTCTGCAGTCGCCCGGTGGCTCGCCCTTCCAGCCGGTCTCGATCTCCCCCAAGGCGGGCGCGGACATCGGCTCCGGCGAGTACTCCTACGACCTGACCGGCAACCGCGTGACCGCGGCGACGACGATGTTCTTCGGATTGCCGAGCGCGGACTTCGAGGCCTATGTGCAGGCGCTCGCGGAGAACCGCTACGTGCGCCTGCTCGCCGAGCCCAACCTCGTCGCCGTGAGCGGCGAACAGGCGACCTTCCTCGTCGGCGGCGAGTTCCCCGTGCCTGTCGTGCAGAACGCGCAGGTCGGCGGCGGCAACTACGTCACGATTCAATACAAGGACTTCGGCGTGCGCCTCAACTTCCGCCCGCAGGTCTTGGGCGGCGGCCGCATCCGCCTCGATGTCGCACCCGAGGTGAGTGAGCTCAGCGAAGTCGGCGCGGTGCGCCAGAACGGCTTCACGATCCCTGGCGTGGTGACGCGCCGCTCGAGCACGACGGTCGAGCTCGGCACAGGCCAGTCGTTCGCGCTCGCAGGCCTCCTGCGCAGCAAGGACCAGGCGCGCGTCTCGCGCGTACCCGTGCTCGGCGATCTGCCGATGCTCGGCCCCCTGTTCCGAAGCGTTCGCTACGAGCAGGACCAGACCGAGCTGCTCGTGATGGTCACCGCGGACTTGGTCGAGCCGATCGACGACGGCGACGAGCGCCCCGCCCCGGGCGACCTGCACGTCAAGCCCGACGACTGGGAGTTCTTTGCGCGCGGCGTGTTCCACGGGCAGTCGCAGGTGGGCGGTCCGACCGCACGACTCGCGGAGCTCGGCCTGCTCGGCCTGAAGGGCCCTGGCGCGTGGCGTCGGGCCGACGAGCCGCGCATCCCCGCAGCCGACGGCCCGAGTGCCGCGAGCGAGAAGCCGTGAGCGACGCGTCGACCAAGGAAGAGCAAGCGCGCATCTCCGCGCTCCGCCGCGAGCTGCACGAGAAGCTCGTATCGGCCCTCGACTTCGGAGCGGCGGAACGACTCGGGCGCGCCGACCTCGAGAGCGAATGCTCTGCCCGCGCCGATGCGCTCGCGCGCAAGCTCGGTTCGAGCCTCGGAGAGCAAGAGCAGCGCACGCTCGTGAAGGGCGTGCTCGACGACATGTTCCGGCTCGGGCCGCTCGAGCCGCTGCTTGCAGACGAGGAGATCAGCGACGTCCTCGTGACGTCTCACGACCGCGTGTTCGTCGAGCGCGGCGGAAAGCTCTCCGAGAGCGGCGCGACGTTCCGAGATCCCGCGCACCTCCTGCACGTGATCCAGCGCCTCGTCCGCAACGCGGGCCGCCGCATCGATGAGCGCAGCCCGATGGTCGACGCGCGCCTGCCCGACGGCTCGCGCGTCAACGCCGTGATCCCGCCGCTCGCGGTCGACGGGCCACAGCTCTCGATCCGTCGCTTCCCCAAGCGCGCTCTCGGACTCGACCGCATGGTCGAGCTCGGCACCCTCGCCCCGGCGACGGCCACGCT
>JBIKYW010000232.1:0-5488 GCA_044355055.1 Planctomycetota bacterium
AAGCAGCGTGCCTACGTGAAGGCGCCGTCGGGGATGCCGTCGGTCGACTTGCTCTGGCCCCTGACGTGGGAGCTCGTCCTGCGCGGTTGGCTCGACGCTCAGACGGCGCTCGATGTGGTGACGTGGCGCGCGGCCCAGAGCTTTCACTTGCCTCGCAAGGGGCGTCTCGCGCGCGGCTACGACGGAGACGTGGTGCTGTTCGATCCGCTCGCGCGCTTCACGGTGCGGGGGAGCGAGCTTCCGTCGCGCTCCAAGTGGTCGGTGTACGAAGGCTGGGAGCTGCGCGGCAAGCCCGAGGTGGTCGTGCGGCGTGGCGAGGTCGTGTGGCGCGAGGGGCGCGCGTGGGGCGAGGCCGGCGGCCGACCGCTCGAGCTCGAGCCGCCGCGTCCCTGCCGGAGCTAGCAACGATGCGCGCGGGGTACGGGCTCGACGGGACGGACTCCGAGCGCGTCGAGCTCGGCGAGGGTTTTCTCGCCCGTTTGGAGCGTTTCGTGGCGCAGGCCCGTGCGCGCGCGACGCGTGAGGACGTCGGACGCGGCGTGATGCGAGGTCAGGGCGTCGAGCTCGAAGGACACCGGCCGTATCGGTCGGGTGAGGACCTGCGCGACCTCGACTGGGAGCTACTCGCGCGGCTGGGGCAGCCGTGGGTTCGCGTGCGCCGCGCGGAGCAGGGCGAGCGCGTTGCGATCGTGCTCGACACCAGCGCGTCGATGGGGGTGGGCTCACCTTCGAAGCTCCAACTCGCGGCCGAGGTCGCGCTTGCGCTCACGTGCGCATCGCTGGAGAAGGGCGGGAGTTGTGTGCTGCTCTCGCACGGCGAGGGTGGGCGCGTCGAGAGTTTTGCGCTGCGCTCGGCGAACGCGCGGGCTGCCGCGATCGCGTGGACGGAACGACGCAGGGCGCGCGGCTCGTGTCGTCTCGCAGAGCTCCTGTCGGATCCCTCGCTGCGGCGCGCGCACCGTGTCGTGGTGCTGGGGGATCTCATGGACGTCGAGCCCGCGGAGGTGCTCGCACTCGCCGGGCGCGGACGTCGTGTGGAATTGGTGCAGGTGCTCGCGGAACGCGAGCTTGCGCCGCAGGCCACGCAGGGCGTGGAGTGGATCGACCCCGAGGGCGGCGCGTCGCTGCAACTCGAGGTTGGGGAACGCGTGCTCCGAGAGTACGGCAGCGCGCTGGACGCCAGGTTCGAGCGCTGGAGAGCCGCGTGTCGTGGCCGCGGTCAGGTGCATCGATTGGCGCGCTCGGACGCGGCCTTCGAAGATGTCGCGGGGGCGCTGAGGCCTTGATCGAGTTCGACGCACCGCTCGCGCTCGCGACGTTGATCGTGCCTCTGGTCGTGGCGCTCGCGCTGCTCGCTGCGCGCCGCCCGCCGCAGGCGTCCACGGGCACCTTGGACGTTTGGCGCGAGGTGTCGTCGACGGCCGCAGCGCATCCCCGCCGCCGCGGAGTTCCGCCGCTCTCTGCTTGGGCCCTGATCGCGAGTCTGTGTGCGGTGTGTCTCGCGCTCGCCGGTCCGAGGCTCGCGAGTGCTCGCGATGCTCGCTGGAAAGTCGTCGTCGACCGCTCGCCCTCGATGTACGAGCGCGATGGCGAGGGCACGCGGCTCGATCGTGCCTTGGCGATCTTGGGTGAAGAGCTGCCGACGGGCGTCGAGTACGTCGCTGCGAGCGCGGACTTTGCGACGGTCGCTTTCCCCGAGGTTCCTGGAGACTGGCGGCGTGCGCCCGTCGGGCGCTGGCAGGAGCCCGACTGGTCTGCGTTCGATGAGCCGGGCGTGGTGTGGCTGACCGACTCGGCTGCGCGGGTTCCCGAGCGCGCGTCATGGATCGCCGTGGGACGAGGGAGCGCGAGCGAGGTGCCACCGCCGCTGCGCAGGATCGCGCTCGATTCCGCGCTGGATCCGACGCCCTTGGGGCGCGCGGTCCTCGCGTGGGCGCAGGCGCGAGGCTACGAGCGCGTGACGGAAACGAGCCCCGTCGCGCTGTCGGTCGCACTCGCGACGAAGGACTCCGAACGTCCCTTTCGCTGCGAGGGTCGCGGATGGTCGCTCTCGGGCCTCGCGCGGCGCGTGGAAGTACCGTTGAACGTGCCTTCGGAAGTCTTGTTGCGCGACGAGCTGGGCGCGCTCGTTCTCGCCGAACCTGGTCGTTGGGAGGTCGGATTCTCGGCGGACTGTCGGTTGGAAGGCGACGATGTGGCCTTCGCGCTCGAAATCTCAGGCTGGCTCGATCGGGCTGCTGTCGGCGAAGAGGACGTGTCTCCGCTGTCGTCCTCGACGATAGCCATGGGAGCCCCCGCGCCCCCGAGCCGAGCGCCGCGGTCCTACGCTGCACTGCTCGCGACGCTCGCGGCGCTGCTCGCGGGACTTGCGCTCGCGCTGCGCGAACGAGCTCGTTAGTCCGCGGACTCTTGCACCTGCCCGTGGCGGCGTGTGAAGAGCGCGGTCGCAGCGAAACCGACGGCGACCGCAAACCAGAGTGTGCAGATGCGCGCGAGGATCACAGCGGCAGCCGCTTGCGCGCGTGCCGCTTCGCGCGCGGCGTCACCGGCGAGGGACAGCGTTCGCTCGAGAACCGGCTGATAGCGGGGGCGCAGCAGGGAACCGAGCAAGCCCTCGGTGATGACGAGCCCGCCTGGCGCGATGATCGCTACCGCGCCCGCGACTGCGCTGAACGCGAAGGCAAAGACCGCGTAGAGCCACGGAACGCTGTCGGGCACCACGGCGTTGGCGATGAGCCAGAAGCCCGTGCATTCGCAGCCCCAGCCGAGCACGGAGACCAACGTGGGCAAGGCGAGCTCGCGGGGCGCGAGCAGGATGCGCGTGCTCGCCAAGGCTCCGTCGACCCTCGTCGCGAGGCGTCCGATCCAAGGCAGTCGCGCGATGGTGCGGACGAGCGCGCGACCCACCTTCAAGGAGCCGACGAGGACCAATGCAACCGCGCACAGGGCCAGCAGGGACCAGAACACCCACGCGTACTGGGGCGCGGTGTTCAAGCCGCCGAGCGCGACGAGGATCAAGTAACCCAAGAGATCGGTGAAGCGTTCCGCGACCACGATGGGCGCCGAGTGGTGGATCGGAGTTCCCGTGGTCTGCTTCACGAGCCAAGACTTGAAGACCTCGCCCATCTTGCCGGGCGTGATCGAGAGCGTCATGCCGCTGAGGAAGATCAGGAACGACGTTCCGGTGGCGAGCTCGATGTGCAGGAGGCGGCAGTAGCGCTGCCACTTTTGGAAGCGCAGCACGTAGTTGACGAAGGAAAGCCCGCAGGCCGCCGGCAGGACCCACAGCGGCAATCGCGCGAAGGCGCTCGCGATCGCAGAGGCGTCGGACCAAAGGGCGATCGCGGCGTACACGGCGACGCCGAAGAAGACGCCGAGCAGCAGGCGTCGTCCGAGCTTGCGGGGAAGTGCCACGGAAGGATTTTCCGTGCCGAGGCGTCAGGCCTGCACGGGGGAGTCGCTCTTTCGTCCGAAGACGAAGACGATCATGAGCAGCGCGGCGCAGCCGCTGGCGAGGGCTGCGGGACCGCTCCAGCCCAAGAACGCACAGGGGAAATAGCCGCACGCCACGGCGACCACCATGGTCGTGAGGGCGTAGCCCATCTGTGTTCGCGTGTGGTCGATGTGGTCCGCCGCGCAGGCCGTCGAGCTCAGGATCGTCGTGTCCGAGATCGGCGAGCAGTGGTCGCCGAAGATCGAGCCTTCGAGCACCGCTCCGATCGAGAGCAGCATGAGCGTGTAGCCGCCGAGCGCCGGATCGCGCTCGCCGAGCGTGAAGGCGAGTCCGACCACGAGCGGGAGCAGGATGCTCATGGTTCCCCACGAGGTTCCGGTGGCGAACGCGATCGCAGCGGAAAGCAGGAACAAGAGGGTGGGCAGGAGTGCGGGCGCGAGGCGGTCGCCCAAGAGCTCGGTCAGGTAGCTCGCAGTTCCGAGGACGTCGCACGCGGCACCGATCATCCACGCCAAGTAGAGGATGGCGACGGCGATGCCCATGTTCCTGATCGTCGTCGCGATGGCGCCGGGGATCGCGCGGGCCGCGCCGGCGAAGAAGGCGAGCACGCAGGAGAGGAGGAAACCCGCCGTCGAGCCGATCAGGATCGCGCGCGAGCTCTCGCCGTCGGCGAGCACGGTCGTGACCTTGCGCACGAAGTCGAGCGAGGCATCGTTCCACAGCCCAGGATGCGCGGCGCTTCCGACGCGGAAGATCTCGAAGAGCGTCACGGCGACGAAGGTCAGCACGGGCAGGACGGCGCGATGCGCGCGCGGAACCACGCCCTGCGCGGGTTCGATGTGCGTCGCTGCGTCCCCGACCATGGGCTTGCCGCCTTCGCGCACGACGAGACCCGTGCTGCGCGCCCGACGCTCCGCGGTGAGCATCGAACCAAAGTCGCGTCCTGAGAGCACGACGAGCCCTCCCAAGAACAGGGTGAAGATGCAGTAGAAGCGGTAGGGCAGCGTGTCGATGAAGACGAGGTAGCCCTGCTCCGTGCTCATCCCCGCCGCGGGCAGCTGCGGCGCGAAGGTCGAGACCTCATAGGCGATCCACGTCGAGAAGATCGAGATTCCCGCGACCGGCGCGGCGGTCGAGTCCACGAGGTAGGAGAGCTTCTCGCGCGAAATGCGGTAGCGATCGGAGAGCGGACGCATCGTCGTCCCGACGAGGATGCAGTTCGCGTAGTCGTCGAAGAACACCGCGAGGCCCATCATCCACGTCGCGATCTGCGTCGAGCGCGTGCCGCGCGCGAAGCGTGCCACGGAGTCGACCAGCCCGCGGATACCGCCCGAGCGCGTCATCACTCCGACCATCGAGAGCATCGCGACGACGAAGCCGATGATCAGGAGCTTGTCGTGGCTTGCAAGCTGCGGCCAGAGGCTCTCGGTCGCGGTGTCCGGCAGGCTCCAGAGCAGCGCGGAGCCGAGCGTCGCGCCGCCTTGGATGCGCGCGAGCACCATCGCAACCCACACGCCGGAGAAGAGGGCCAGCACGGGCTTGCGGAACAAGATCGCGAGCAGGATCGCGACGAGCGGCGGATAGAGGGACGAGCGAGCGGGCGGGCTCCACCCCTCGCGCTGCGCGCGCTCGCGGACTCCGGAAGGGTGGGTGTATTCGATCGTGATGCGATGCGCCGCCGCGTCGTAGCGCACGCCGAAGCTCGCGCCGCGGGCTTGCCCCGTCGACGTGGGACCTTGCTCGCCTTCGATGGCGAGCGAGATCCCCTCGGCCGCTGCCGCTTCGCGCAGGCCGCGGATCAGGCTGCGCCGCGCGTGGTAGTGAACCGTGAGGTCCTCGGAGGGCACGTCGCTCTCGAACCCGACGCCGAAGATGGAGAGCTGCGCAGTCTTGTCCGTGCGCTCTAGCACCGCGGGGCCCGAGAGAACGTATGCGGCGAGGGTCGGACGCATATCCTCACCTCCCTCGGTCGGCGGACCTACGCGCTCGGACAGGGCGGTGTAGCACTGCTGTGCGGCAAGCCGCGCGGGGTCG
>JBIKYW010000013.1:0-17286 GCA_044355055.1 Planctomycetota bacterium
GCCCGGGCCTGATCGGCTCGTCGCTCGTCGACGTCGATCACATTCAAGCACACGTGTACTCGGCGGGCATGGGACTGCCGCAGCCGCCGTGGCCGTGCGTGGCACTCGTCGTGAGCGGCGGACACACCGCGCTCTATCACGCGCGCTCGCCGCTCGAAATCGAGCGGCTCTCCGGCACGCTTGACGACGCCGCGGGAGAGGCGTTCGACAAGGTCGCACACATGCTCGGGCTCGCGTACCCCGGCGGACCGAGCGTGTCGAAGCTCGCCGAGCTCGGCGACCCCAAGCGTTTCGTGTTCCCGCGCTATCGGCCGCGCGTCGAGCGCGGTGAGGAGCCGCCGCGCTTCCCGCCGTTTTCGTTCAGCGGCCTCAAGACCGCCGTGCTGTACCACGTGCGCGGGCAGAACGCGCAGGCGCCGCTCCCGCCGCCGGAGTCGATCCCCGCGCGCGAGCACGTCGCCGCGTCGTTCCAAGAAGCGGTCGTCGACGCGTTGGTCGAGCCGACGGTGCGCGCAGCGCTCGAGCTCGGCGTCGGTGACGTCCTCGTCGGCGGTGGCGTGGCCTGCAACCGCCGCCTGCGGGAGAAGCTCGCCGCGGCGGCGCAAGCGCGCGGACTGCGGGCGCACTTTCCGGCCCCGAGCTACTGCACCGACAACGCGGCGATGATCGCCGGGCTGGGCTGGCAGCGCTGGAAAGCGGGGCTCGTGGCCGATCGCAGCCTCGACGCCGCCTCCAGCTAGGCGAGGGTCGCGCCCGGGCGCGTTGCTCGCCATAATCTCCGCCCGCTCGGACCGCCCCCTTGGATCCCCAGCCGCTCGAACAGCTCCTGCACGCCGTCCGCGACGGCCGCATCGACGTTTCCAAGGCGATGGCGGAGCTCGCGGCACTGCCGCAGCGCTCGCTCGGCCACACGACGCTCGACACGCATCGTGCGCTGCGCTGCGGACACCCCGAGGTCGTGTTCGGCGCGGGCAAGACTCCCGAAGAGCTCGTCGACATCGCGCAGGCACTCCTCGAGCACCACGAGCGTCTGCTCGTGACGCGCACGACCTCGGCGGGGCGCGCCGCACTTGCTGCACGGCTGCCGCGTGCTCGTGTTTGGGAGCGCTCGGGTTGCGTCACGGTCGAGCCGGAGTCGCGCGCGGAAGGAAGCGGCTTGGTGCTCGTGATCAGCGCGGGCACGTCCGATGGCGCTGTCGCAGAAGAAGCTGCCGTCACCGCGCGCATGCACGGCGCGCACGTCGAAGAGGTGCGCGACGTCGGAGTCGCCGGCATCCATCGCATCCTGTCGCACACACAGAAGCTGCGCGAAGCGAACGCGCTCATCGTCGTCGCGGGAATGGAAGGCGCGCTCCCGAGCGTGGTCGGCGGACTCGTCGATCGCCCGGTGATCGCGGTGCCGACGTCCGTGGGCTACGGCGCGTCGTTCGGAGGGCTGTCGGCGCTGCTCGGCATGCTCAACTCGTGCGCCTCCGGCGTCACGGTCTGCAACATCGACAACGGCTTCGGCGCAGGCTGCGCCGCGGCCCGCATCAACGCTCTCGCCACTCCCTCGCGACAGGCCCCGAACACCCCATGAGCAACCACGAAGCCCTCGTCCCCACCGCGTGGCTCGCACTCGAGAATGGCCTCGTCCTGCCGGGCCGCGCCGTCGGAGCGCGCGGTGAAAAAGGCGGCGACCTCGTCTTCAACACCGCGATGAGCGGGTACCAAGAGGTCCTCACGGATCCCTCGTACTTCGGGCAGGTGGTCGTGATGACCTACCCGCTGATCGGAAACTACGGGATCGTCGCGGAGGACGACGAGAGCGGCTCGGCGTGGCCCGAGGCCTTCGTCATGAAGGAAATGAGCTCGATTCCGTCGAATCGACGCGCCACGAGCTCGCTGCCGGATTGGCTGGCGGCGAAGGGCGTCGTGGCGATCGACGGCGTCGACACGCGTCGGCTCACGAAGATCGTGCGCGAAGAAGGCTGCCTGAAGTGCGTGGTGTCCACCACCGACTCGAACCCCGAGTCGCTCGTGAAGAAGGCGCGCGCGACGCTCGCCACGGACAACCGCGACCTCGCGCGCATCGTGACTTGCAAGCAAGTCTACGAGTGGAACCACGACTTCGATCCGAGCTATCCGGCGCTCGTCGAGAGCTGGAGCGGCAAGCGCAAGCGCTGCGTCGCGTTCGACTTCGGCGCGAAGCGCAACATCATGCGCTCCTTGGTCCACGCGGGGTTCGACGTCACTGTCGTGCCCGCGACGACGAAAGCGAGCGACGTGCTCGCCCTCGGCCCCGACGCCATCTTCCTCTCCAACGGACCCGGCGACCCCGCGCCCGTGTGCGCGATTCCGGAGATCGCGAATCTCATCGGGAAAAAGCCGATCTTTGGCATCTGCCTCGGCCACCAGATCCTCGGAATCGTGCTCGGCGCGAAGACGCACAAGATGCCCTTCGGGCACCACGGCGCCAATCACCCCGTGCGCGACCTGCAGACGGGGCGCGTCGAGATCACTTCGCAGAACCACTCGTTCGCGGTCGATCCGACGACGCTGCCGAAGGAACTGGAGCTCACGCACGTCAACCTGAACGACATGACCGTCGAGGGCATTCGCCATCGAACGGCCAAGGTGATGAGCGTGCAGTACCACCCCGAAGCCGCCCCAGGGCCGCTCGACAGCGCGCACCTCTTCGCGCGCTTCCGCGAGCTGGTCGCGAGCTAGGGCGCTGCATCGGGAGCGACTCGCGCGCTAACTTGGCGCGCATGCTGTCCTTTGTTCTCACGCTGCTGGCCACGGTGCCGGTGACGACGCAGGAGTCGCAAAGCCTCGCCGCGCCGCTCGTTCTTCACGATCCTTCGATCAACCTCTGGACTTCGCCGGCGGGGCCCACCGGCGGCCCGACGGCGGGCGCGGACGGCACTCCCGTTCCGATGTGCGTGCTAGTTCGCGTGGACGGCGACAAGATCGTGCGGCTTCTCGGCGCCGAGCCCGCGGAGGTGCCGTCGCCGGGCGAGATCGTCACGAAGACCGACTTCACGACCACGAGCTTCTCCACGCTCTACGAAGGCGTCGAGCTGACGCTCGCCTTCATCACACCTCGCCTGCCTGAGGACCTCGAGGTGTTCGCGCGACCCGTGACGTACGTGGAACTGCGCGCTCGCTCGCTCGACGGCAACGAACACGGCATCGACCTGTACTTCGACGTGTCGGCGCGCGCAGCGGTCGGCGACCCGGTGCAGAGCGTCCAAGGAGAACTGCTCGACATCGAAGGGCTCGAGACCGCGACGGTAGCGGGCACTGCGGCCGAGAGTGGCTCGCCGCTCGCGGTGTTTGTCAGCGCGCGGAAGGGTCCGGGCGTGCGCGCCAACTACGGACCGGCGGCGGAGCTTCGACAGGCGTTCATCGAGCGACGCACCGCTCGGATCCCGCAGGAGTTCAGCGGTGCGCGGGCCGCCGATGCGGAGAGCCCCGCGATCTCCGTGCGCCTCGAAGGCCGCAGTGGGGCAAGCTACGTGATCGCGAAGGGCGTCGCCGAGCCCGTCATGGCGCGCGCCCTCCTCGCGAGCACCGAAGAGGGGACGATCCGCTATTTCGACGAGCGCATGCGTCCCTATTGGCGCCGAGACGGCATCGAGGTCGGCGAGATGCTGCAAGGCGCGGATGCGGCCGCGCCGCAGTGGATCGAGCGCTGCGAGAGCTTCGACCGTGAGCTCGGGCAGGATCTGCTCGCACTCGGCGGCGCATCCTGGCTGCGGCTGTGCCAGCACGCCTATCGGCAAGCCTTCGCCGGTGCTGTGCTCTGCGCCGATTCGAGCGGTAGACCGCTCTTGTTCTGCATCGACGGCACGAACGAGCGACGAGTCGCCAGCGTCGAACGATCCGCGGCGCTCGAGCCTCTGCTCTTGTTGCTCTCCAGCGATCTGACCAAGGCCCTGCTGACCCCCTTGCTGGACTATGCCGCATCGCAGCGCTGGGCCGCATCGCACGCGCCCATGGAGCTCGGGATCTACCCAGACGCGGCTTGCGCGAGCGTTCAGGTGAGCTCCGCGTCGCCCGCGCGTGCGCTCGACTCGACCGCCACGCTGCTCCTGATGGTCGCCGCGCTCTGCGAGCGCGAAGGACGCGTGGAATTCGCCGCGAAATATTGGAAGCAGCTCTCCGGCTGGGCGCGCCTCCTCGAGCAACAGGGGTTCGACATCGGAGTCGACGCCCAGATGGACTCCCCCACTCGACTCGTCGCGCACGACGCGGGACTTGGCGCGAAGGTGGTCCTAGCCCTCGGCGCGTATTCCCGCATGGCGCGACGCATGGGCAGTGCGCAGCGAGCGGACGAGCTCGATCTTCTCGCGCGCACGTGGGCGGCCGAGTGGGAGCACCGCGCGACGGAAGGAGCGCATACCAAGCTCGCCTTCGACGCTCCGGGGACGTGGAGCCAGAAGCCGGAGCTCGCTTGGGACGGGCTACTGAAGCTCGGGCTGTTTCCCGAGAAACTCAAGCAGCGCGAGGTTGCTCACTACCGCAGCAAGCTCGGGACCTTGGGGCTGCCGCTGGACAGTCGCTCGAGTGTGACTCGCCCGGAGCGATCGATGGGTTCCGCCTGTCTCGCGGCGAATCGCGCGGATTTCGAGGCGATGGTGACGCCGATCCTCACAGCGCTCGATGCCACGGGGAGTCATGGCCCCATCGCTGAGGAATGGGATGCGCTCGGCAGCACGCCCCAAGTCGGCGCGGCAGGCGCGAGCGTCGGCGGTTTCTTCCTCCGCGCACTCTTCGAGGACGCGCTCGCGCGCAAGTGGCTGGCACGCGGCGCGCGTGGACCGCTGAACTGGGCGCGACCTCCCGGGGAGATCGCTCGAGTGCTCGTCGCGGACGCGCGAAGCGGCGAGCACGAATGGCGCTGGATTGCCGAAGAGCCGCAGAGCGACTGGCAGTCCGCGGAGTTCGATGACGCGAGCTGGAATCACGGAAGAGCAGCGTTCGGCACTCTCGCGGCCTCTGCTTCAGCGTCGCGCACCGAGTGGAGCGGCTCTCCGCTCTGGCTGCGGCGCAGCTTCGATCTGACGGCCACCCCCAACGAGGAGCTGCGATTCCTCGTGTCCCACTCGAGTGCGTGCGAGCTATGGATCAACGGCGTCGTCGCCGCACGACTCTCGGGATCGAGCGGGGGCTACGTACTCGAACGCGTTTCGACCGAGGCCACGGCCGCGCTACGTGTGGGCCAAAATGTGCTCGCCGTCGCATGCGCCTCCCCGAGTGGAAGGCCCTACTTCGATGTCGGTCTCGTGACGACTCCGCGCGCAGGCCAGCGCTGACCGACGAGCTCAGAACATCGACACGGGATCGACGTCCACGGTCGGCCGCAGCTTTGCGCCGCTCTCGACCACCGCGCGCACGGCAGCTAGGACGAGCGCGCCCTCGGCCGCGTCGACCGGCAGCTTGATCAAGAGGTGGCGGCGATGGCGCTCGCGTGCCATGGCGATCGGCGCGGGCGCGGGGCCGAGCACGACAGCCTGCGAGTCCGCAAGGCGTTCGCGCAGCAGCTCGCCGGCGGCGTCGGAGACATCGACCACAAGCTTCTCGCTGAGGTCCTCGTAGAGCAACCGCACGATGCGTCCGTGCGGCGGATAGGCGAGCTCCGCGCGGAGCGCGGACTCGTGCTCCGCGAACCCCTCGAAGTCGTGCTTCGCTGCGCGAACAATCGCAGGGTGCTGCGGTGACATCGTCTGCACGACAATGCGGCCGGGCAGCGCGCCGCGCCCCGCACGACCGGCAACTTGGCTGATGAGCTGGAACGTGCGCTCGGCAGCTCGGAAGTCGGGCAGATGCAACGCCCCATCGGCCGAGATGATGCCGACGACGGTCACGCGTGGAAAATCGAGCCCCTTCGCGATCATCTGCGTGCCGACGAGCACGTCGATCTCGCCGCGACCAAACGCAGCGAGCGTGTCTTCGTAGTCCTCGCGACGGCGCATCGTGTCGGAGTCCATCCGCCGCACACGCGCCTTCGGCGCGATCTTCTGGAGCTCCAGCTCGATCCGCTCCGAACCCGCGCCGACGAAGCGCATCCCCGGCCGCGTGCACGTCGGACACGCGTCCGGCGCGCGACGCTCCTCGCAACAACTGTGGCACACCATGCGCGCGATGCGCTGGTGCCACGCGAGCGCCACATCGCAGCGCTTGCAGCGCAACGTCTCCTTGCAGCCGGGACACCACAGGACCGGCGCGAAGCCGCGACGATTCTGGAATAAGATCGCCTGCTCTCCGCGCTCGAGCGCCTCGGAGAGCAGGAGCAACAGTCGCCGCGAGAAGAGCTTGTGTCCCTGCGCGCTCACGGGCTCGGAGCGGATGTCGACGACTTCGATCGGCGGGAAGCCGTGGCCGCTGATGCGCTGGGGCATCGAGAGGCGCGTGAGTTCGCCGCGGCGCGCCGCCTCCCAGCTCTCCAGCGAGGGCGTCGCCGAGCCGAGCACGCACACGGCGTTGTTCGCACGTGCGCGCTCGATCGCGACGTCTCTGGCGTGGTAGCGGGGCGTCGAGCCCTGCTTGAACGACGGCTCGTGCTCCTCGTCGACCACGATCACGCCGATGCGCTCCATCGGTGCAAAGAGCGCGGAGCGCGCGCCGACGACCACGCGTGCTTCGCCGCGCTGCACGCGCTGCCACATGCGCAGCCGCTGCGCATCGGTCATGCGCGAGTGCAGCACAGCGACGTTCTCGAAGCGCGAGCGGAACCAGCCCACCGTTTGGGGCGTGAGCGCAATCTCCGGCACGAGCACGATCGCCCCACGCCCAGCGGCGAGCGCGCGTTCGATGAGAGCGAGGTAAACCTCGGTTTTTCCGCTGCCGGTGACGCCCTGCAGCAAGAAGGCGCCGTGGCGCTCCGCGTCGAGCGCGGAGACCAAGGTCGCGAGCACCTGCTCTTGCATCGGGTGCAGTCGCTCCGGGCGCGGCCGCTGCGCGCGCGACGTCTCGAGCTCGTCGGCATCGGCCTCGACTTTTTCGAGCCGAATCCAGCCGCGTCTATGGAGCGTGCGCGCAGCGGAGTCGGACAGATTGAGCTTCCGACACAGATCGCGCAGCTCGATGCGACCACCCACTTCGAGAATCGTGCGCAGCATGCGGTGCTGCTTGGGCTGCGCTTCTTCGAGCTCGGCGAGCTCCTTTTCGCCGATGCCCGGAGCGGGCGATGCGACGATCACCTTCGCAGTCTCACGCTCACGCTTCAGCGCCGCAGGCAGAATCGCATGCAGAGCTTCGCCCCACGAGCAGGCGTAGCGTTCCCCAATCCACCGCGTGAGAGCGAGCAGATCTGCGCCAACCAGCGGTTCCTCGTCGAGCAGCGCCGCGATCTCGCGCACCTTGTCCAGCGAAGTTTCGCTAGCGATCGCCGTGACGACCCCCACTTCGCGCTCATGACCAAACGGCACGGCCACGCGTACTCCGGGTACCACGCGCGGCGCGAGCTGCGCGGGGACTGAATAGGTGAACTGCACCGCGACAGGGCGGTTGAGCGCGACCTCCGCGTACAGCGCCGCGCGCGGCGCGGGCGCGGGTCCGACATCGAAGAGCGTCAGTTCCCGCGCGACATCTTTCGGCGCGCGTGCCACGGACGCGACCTCACGGACACGCGCAGGGCGCGGTCTTGCAACGCGGGCAGCCGAGCTCGTACTTCTTGCGCGCAGCGGCCTCGAGGTCGATGCCCGACATCGACGCGAGGGTCGAAAGCCACGCAAAGACATCCGCAAACTCGCCTTCGAGCTCTTCCTTCTTGTTGCGCCGCAGCGCGCGTGTGAGCTCACCGACCTCTTCGCAGAACCACATGTGCGTGCCGTGCAGCCCGCGCGCCGAGTCCCGCTCGAAGTAAATGCGCTCGATCAGCGCCTGAAATTCACGTACTTGCATGGATCAGACTCGTCGGAGAGTGACGATGGAGATGTCTCGTTCGCGCACCGAGTCGCCCGCGTGGGCGAGCAGGGCTTCGCGCAACTTCGCGAGGAACGTCTCGGTGGGCAGGCTCCCGAACTTCATCGCGAGCGCGTAGAGCCCTTTCTCGCCGAGTTCTTGGCCATCGGCGTTCGCGATCGTGACCGCGCCCGAGTTGACGAGGATGAGCCGATCGCCGCTCTCGACAGGCACCAGCGCAACCTCGAGCTTGCTGTCGAACACCGGTCCCTTGTCGAATCCGAGCGCGATGCCCTCGGGGTGCACCACTCGAACCTTGTGGTCCGCGCCAGTGAAGCGAATCAGCGGAACCTTGTGCCCAGTGCAGGCGACCGAGGCCACGCCCTCCTTCGGGTCGAGCGCGGCGTAGAGCGCCGTCACCGCCATGCCGCGCCGCACGTCGCGAGCGAGCGCGCGGTTCGCGGTTCCGAGCGCGGCCTTGAGCTCGCCGCCCTCCACGAGCTTCGCACGCAGGTACGAGCGCGCCGTCGCGCCGACGAGCGCGCCGGGCAGGCCCTTGCCCGAGACTTCGCAGACAAGCAAACCGATCCCACCCTGCGCGCCCGTCTCGATGTAGTCGAGGAAATCGCCGGAGAGGCCGCTGGACGCGAGATGGAGGTGACCGACCTCATAGCCCGCGATCTTGGGCGTGGACTGCGGCAAGAGCTGCTCGCGCACCTCGGCAGCGACCTGCACTTCGCGCTGGCGCACTTCGAGCTCGACCTCGTTCTCGCGCGCCTCCGCGAGGCTCTTCGTCATGCGGTCGATCGCGCGCGCGAGCGTGCCGACTTCGCCGCCTGCATCTGCGCTGATGCGGTGGTTGAGATCGCCCGCAGCGATGTGCCGCACGTCGTCGGCGATCTTGGCGATGGGCCGCGACACTTGGCTCGCGACCCAGACCGACACGAGCGCGCCGACGAGGATGATCACGAACGTCACGCCGATCACGAGGCCGAGCAGGCTGCGCTCGGCGACGTGCGCCGTATCGGGAAAGAGCAGATACACCGGAGGCTGACCATCGCGCGCCTGATGCTTGAACACCACACCGCTGCGTCCATCGGCCAGCGTCACTTCGGCTTCGATCACCGCGCCGTCGGCGTGCGAGACCGCCTGTCCGGCCTGCTTCCACGTCTCGAGCGCCGCGAGTTCCTTGTAGCGCGCCTCACGCTGCTCGCGCTGTGCGCGCAAGGAGTCCCGCAGTGCGCCCTGATAGCCCTGAAAACCTCGCCGCAGCGCGTCGTAGCGCGAGTCGCCGCCCTCGGGATATTCCTTCCCACTCGCAGAGAGATCCTTCGCCGTTTGCTGCTCGAGCGCGAACAAGAGCTCGCGCTCCGCGAGAACGCGTTGGCGTTCGACGGCAGCCTGCACGACCGGTGACGTCAGCTCGGTAGCTTCGACCATCGTCGCCTGCTGCACGTTGTCGCTCACCTGCCTGGCGGTCTGGTACAGCAGGAAGCCCGCGCCTGAAGAAACGACGGCGAGCGCCACCGTCATCGACAGCGTGAAGCGCATCCAAATTGGAAGACCGCCGCCTCCGCGCTCCTCACCGCTGCGCTTGCGCGTGCTCATCTCAGCTCGCTCCGTGGATCCAAGGAAGGTTCGGCAAGAGCAGCCGAGCGGGCAACATCACCAGCACGAAGCCGTACACGCCAGCGACCACGTCGTCGAGCAGGATGCCGTCGCCGCCACCGATCGCCTCCATGCGCCGCGCGAGCTTCGGCTTGAAGATGTCGAAGAAGCGAAACACGAAGAACGCAACGGCGAGCGCGAGGTAGCTCGGCCCGCCCATCCATGCGACGGTGATCAGGTAGCCGATGACCTCGTCGAGCACGAAGATCCCAGGGTCTTTCTCTCCGGCGTACTGCTCGGACCAGTCGCCGAGGGAGCGGCCGACGAGGTAGAGCAGCGCCGCAGCGGCGAGGCTGAGCCACAGGTAGTGCTCCTGTCCGCGCAGCGCCCACGCGATGGCGACGCCGCCGAGCGTTCCGACGGTTCCGGGTGCAAACGGCGAGCAGCCGAGGTAGCCGCAGGAGACGATCCCGAGCTTGAGCCAGTTCATCGCGCCCCCTCCGAGAGGAACTTGCGGGCCTTGAAGACGTACGAGAGTCCCGACCCCACCGAAGTGAGTAGGGTGAGCCAAACCAGAGCGTGCGCGGACCACGCCCAGCGCTCGCGTGCGACGTCGGAGAGCTCGAAGGCTTGCATGCCGATCGGAATCCCGACGGCCCAGCACTGCACGAGCATCTTCACCTTGCCGAACCAGTCCGCGGGAAACGCATGACCGAGGCTCTCGACATAGCCGCGAATCCCCGTGACGAGAAACTCGCGCGCGAGGATCACCACCACGACCCACGCCGGAAAGAACTCGCGCGACCACGGCAGCACCGCGAGGTAGATCATCGCCCCCATCACGAGCACCTTGTCGACGAAGGGGTCCGCGATGCGTCCGAAGGCCGTGATGTGATTCCCGCGCCGCGCGAGCCAGCCGTCGAGGATGTCGGACAGCGCGACGGCCACGAAGAGCCACAGACAGGCGTGCATCTCGCCGCGGCGCGACGCGAGCTCGTCCGCCCCGACGTCACCGACGCGCGCGAGCAGAGCGAAGAGCGCGACGGCGCCGAAAAAGCGCACCGCCGTGATGCGGTTGGGCCAGTGGGCGAAGACGCCGGAGGCCATCAGCCTCGCACCGCCTTGGCGATCAGATTCGACTCGGCATCGAGCCCTTCGACGCGCACGCGCAGGCGCTTGCCGACCGCGAGCTTGCGCCCGGTGACGAGCGTCACGAGGTCGACCTCCGGCGCGTCCATGTCGCCGCGCGCGACGTTCGGAACCCCGCGCGCAGGCGAGCTCTCGTCGACGAGCACGTCGAGCTCGCGCCCGACCATCGCCTCCTGCTCCGCGCGCAAGACCTCGTCGCGCGCCGCGAGCACCGCGCGATGGCGCGCCTTCATCTCCTTCTCGCTCACGCGCCCAGGGAGATCGAAGCCCGACGTCCCCTCTTCAGGCGAATACGTGAACGCGCCGAGCCGCGCGAGCCGGTACTCGCGGATGAAGGCGCACAGTTCCTCGACGTCCGCTTCGGTTTCACCGGGGAAACCGACGAGCACCGTCGTGCGCAGCGTGATTCCGGGCACCTCGCTGCGCAGGCGGTCGAAGAGCTTGCGCACCTGATCGCCCGAGCCCGCACGGCGCATGGCGCGCAGCATCGGCGTCGCGATGTGCTGCACGGGAATGTCGAGGTAGCGCGCGACGCGTGGGTGGTTCGCGAGCAGCTCGGTGAGCCCCCACGGAAAGCGATTGGGGTACGCGTACATCACGCGCACCTTGTGGTCGCCTTCGACATCGGCGAGCGCACGGACGAGCGCGTCGAGCTCGAGCCCCATGTCGCGCCCCCACGCCGTCGAGTCCTCGGCGACGATCACGAGCTCCTTCACGCCCGCACCGACGAGCTCACGCGCCTCGCTGACCACATCGTCGGGGCGCTTCGAGCGGTGCGGACCACGGATCGCCGGGATCGCGCAGAACGAACACGTGTGGTCGCAGCCGTGGCTGATGCGCAGGTACGCGTACGAGCCCGGCGTCGAGAGCAAGCGCGCGTCATCGCGGGTCGCCTCGCGCAGCCCGCCGTTGTCGAGGTAGCGCGGCGCCGAGCGACCCTGCGACAGATCCGAGATCGCCTTGGCGAGCGCCTTGCCGTCGGAGATCTCCGCGAAGATGTCGACGAGCGGGAAGCGCTTCTGCAGGTCGCGCTGGAAGCGCTGCACGAGGCAGCCGGCGACCACCACCCGCGCCAGCTCGCCGCGCTTCTTCTTCGCACAGAGGCGCCGGATCTGGCTCTCGGACTCCTCTCTCGCCGGTCCGATGAAGGAGCAGGTGTTGAGCACGACCGTGTCGGCCTGCTCGGGATCACCGGACACGACGAGACCTTCGTCGGCGAGGCGCCCGAGGATCAGCTCGGAGTCGATCTGGTTGCGGGCGCACCCGAGGTGCACCAAGGAAACGACGGCGGGGTTCGGCACTGTGGAGCTCGCTGCGATCCCGCGGCCTCGTCTTTGGGCATCCCGCGGGCACGCAGGATACCCCACCCCGCCGCGCGCCCGAAACGCGCCCCTGCCTCGGAACGCACGCGGGGCGCCCACTTCCACAGTGGACGCCCCGCGCGCGGACCCGCGAGCCGCGGACGGCTCACTCGGCGACGCCGACCTTTTCCTGCCACTCGTCGTGGCTCATCAGGATGTCGCGGCGCTGACCCCCGAGGTAGGGACCGATCAGTCCGACGTCCTGCAGCTGGTCGAGCACCGCCGTGGCGACCTTGAAGTCCATGTTGAACTCGCGCTGGAGCATCGAGACCGCGACGCGGTTGCGCTCGAGGAACAGGCAGCCCGCGCGGTAGGTCGGCTCGGGCAGGAAGACGCGCGAAACCGAGCGCGACGGGACCGGAGTCAGCACGACGTCCGAGATGGCGTGCGGGGCCTCGGGCTCCTCGACCGCCTCGGCGCGACGCGAGGGCTTCGGAGTCGGGGCGACGCTGGCCGTCGCGGGTGCGGAGCGCGTTTCGCCGCCGCGCGAGCCCTTGGACTTGGCGGCCGGGCGCACGGGCTCCGGCGCGATGTCGGCGAAGAGCGAGGGCTGGACCGGCTCCTCGAGGGTGGCGGGGATGACCGGCGCCGGAGCGACCGCGGGCGCCTCCTCGATGGCTTCCGAGATGACGACCTCCGAGACGACAACCTCCGAGACGATGTCTTCCGCAACGGCGACTTCCGGCTCGGCGTCGAGCACGGCGACCGCAGAGGAGAGTTCCGCCGAGGCTTCGCTCACCGAGGAAGCCGGAGCCTCTGCGGCGTAGGCCTCGCTCGTCATGGCCACCGGAGCTTCCGGCACGGCCTCCACTTCGGGCAGCGCCGGGACCTCGGGAATCGCCGCAATCTCCGGCTGGACGGGAACTTCCGCGGCAGGCTCGAGCTCGGGCACCGCGGCGATCTCCGGCTGGACCGGCAGCTCGGGCTGAGCGGTCAACTCGGGTTCGGCAGGAAGCTCGGCGACCGTCGGCGGAATCGCGACCTCGGGTTCCTCGGGGAGCGCCGCCTGCGCGACCACCACGGTCTCGACTTCGGCGTGCTCGACGACGAGCACCGTCGGCGCGCTCACCACCTCGGCGATCGCCTCGGCCTCGGGGGCGAGGACGGCCACCGGCGCGTTCGCCTCGATCTCGATCGGCTGGACGCTCTCGACGTCCGCGTCGTCGTCGAGATCGACGCCTGCGAGGTCGAGCGCGGGAACGGGCTCCGAAGGGGTTTCCTCGGAGGGCGCGCCCTTGCGCAGCGACTCGACGAGCGACATCGGCGTCCCGTAGGCATCGACCGGCTCGTCGAACATCTCCGGCTGCTCCCAGCTCGGCGCGGCCGGTGCCGTCGAGTACGGGCGGGCCGGGACTGCTTGGACCGGGAGCTCGGCGGTGAAGGCCGCCTCGACCTCGGAGGGATCGAGCGCCTCGTCGCTCAGGCTTCCTGCGTCGCCGAGGCCGACAGAGCCGGCGCCGAGAGCGGAAGCGGCGAAGGGACCTGCGGAAGGTGCTTCGAGCGGGTGCTCGGACGCGGAGCCTGACGCAGCCACATCGCGAGCGGCTCCTGCTCCGGCGGGGTGAGCAGCGTCGCCTGCGTGGTGCACGTCGACCACGTCATGCGCACTTCGGAACGATCGGCCATAGGGGGACTCCAGCGGCTTGGCACCCGGGGGGATGCCGCCCGTGAGACGGACGTCGGTCGGATAGGGGGCGGTCGACGCGGGGGACGCCGACACGTTGGGAGTGTTGGCCTTGGCGCTCGGCGCCGCGGTGACGGGCGCAGTGCGCGGCAGCAGGGCCTCGGCCTCGGAAGTCGTGACCCCTCCGGACTCCGTAGTTCCCGCGAGAACGGAGGCGAGAGAACCGGATTTTTCGCTCTTCGCGTGGCGCTCGGCAGGGCGCAGCCACGCGAACCACGCGGGCAGGAGCACCAGCGCGATGCCGGTCGGCACCGCGACCCACACGGTGAAGCGCGCACGCACCGCGGAGCCGACCGTCGCGCCGAAGCTGCCGGCGAGCGAGGCGTCGATCGTGCCGACGAGGATCGAGAGCATGAAGGTCGTGATCAGGACTCCGACGAGGTGGCGCACCACGGAGCCGTCGAAGCCGCGCAGCCAGATCCGCATGCCGACCAAGGCCACGCCGAGGGCCGCGAACATGCCGCTCACCGGCCCGAAGAGGTGCGCAAAGCGCATCGCGAGCCCGACGGGCTCGCCCTCGGGGTCGTAGACGGGTTGGCGGGCCGCCATGACGATCGAGACGGCGCCGAAGACGCCGATCACGATGCCGAGGATGCCGAGCGCGTCGCGCCCGATGCTGCGTCGATTGTTGTTCTCACTCATCGCCGATGTCCTGACTCAACGGTGCGGTTCCTAGGGTGTTCGTGGCCCGGAAGCGTCGCGCGCCCGCGAGGGTCGCCAACTTCCGGTGCGGGTTCAAGCTCTCAGGGCTCGTTGGAGTCGCCGAGCGACTCGGGATCCTTGCCGTGGAGCTGCTCCCACTGGTCGAGGGTCATGAGCACTTCGCGGGCCTTGCTGCCCTTGTGATCGCTGCAGATTCCGGCCTCGCTCATCATGTCGAGCAGGCGCGAGGCGCGCGTGTAGCCGATGCCGAAGGCGCGCTGGAGCATGCTCGCCGAGCCGCGGCGGCTCTTCAGCACCTGCCGCACGGCCTTGTCCCACATCGGGTCGGAGAGCGCGTCCTCGAAGCCCCCACCATCGTCGCCCCCACCTTCGCCTTCGCCGCCCTCCTCATCGTCCCCCTCGGCCGGCAACGCGCCGGGAGGCAGCGTGCCGACGGAGCCCGACGAGAGCTGCACGAGTTCCTGCGAGAAGGTCTGGACCGAGTCCTTGCACACGAAGTCGACGATGCCCTGCAGCTCGCTGTCCTCGACGAACGCGCCCTGCACGCGCTTGAGGCTCGAAACCCCCGGCGGCGTGTAGAGCATGTCGCCGTTGCCGAGCAGCTTCTCCGCTCCTTGGTTGTCGAGGATGACGCGGCTGTCGACGCCGCTGTTGACCTTGAACGCGATGCGGCAGGGCAGGTTGCCCTTCATGACGCCGGTGATGACGTCGGTCGACGGACGCTGCGTGGCGAGGATCAGGTGGATGCCGACAGCGCGCGACTTCTGCGCGAGGCGCATGACCGCCTGCTCGGCCTCCTTCTTGGAGACCATCATCAAGTCGGCGAACTCGTCGATCACGACGACGATGTAGTGGACCTTGCGCGGCGTGCGCTCCTCGTTCCACTCGTCGCCCATGCGCTGACGGAGCTCGTCCTCGGTGAGCGCGTTGTAGCCCTTGATGTTCTTGACCTTGGCGTTCCGGAAGAGCTCGTAGCGCGACTCCATCTTCTCGACGATCCAGTTGAGGACCGCCGTCGCACGGCGCATGTCCGTCACCGTCGGCGCCATCAGGTGCGGAATATTCGAGAACATGTCGAGCTCGACCTGCTTGGGGTCGATCAGGATCAGCTTCACTTCCTGCGGCGAACGCGTGAGTAGGAAGCTCGCGAGGATCGTGTTGACGCACACCGACTTGCCCGAGCCCGTGGTGCCGGCGACGAGCAGGTGCGGCATCTTCGCGAGGTCCTCGACGATCGCCGAACCTTCGGTGTCGACGCCGAGGAACAGCGGCAACCCGTAGTTCTTGATGTCGTAGGCGTCTTCCTTCACGACGGCCGAGAGGCGCACCATGCGGCGCGCGGGGCTCGGCACTTCGACGCCGACCACCGACTTGCCCGGAATCGGCGCCTGGATGCGGACCGAGGTGGCCTTGAGCGCACCGGCGATCTCCTGCTGCAGGCTGGTGATCTTGTTCATGCGCGTGCCGGACGCGACATCGAGGTAGTACAGGATCACGCTCGGGCCGACCTTGGCGTCGACCACCACGGCCTCGACCTTGTAGGAGCGCAGCACGGCCTCGAGCGCGCGGGCCTGCTCTTGGATGAAGTCCCCGCTCGTCGGCCCCGTCGCCTCCGAGAGCTTCAAGAGCGACACCGGCGGATAGGTCCAGTTGTCGGGACCGAGCGTCGGCGGCTCGAACATCAGCTTGGACTGCACCTCGGTCTTCTGCGGCTTCGAGCGCTCGGCCAGCTTCTCGGCGAAGCGACGGCGCTTGTCCGCGGCCTCGGCGTCGTCGAAGCTCGACAGGACGCCACCCGACTCGTCGTCCGGCGAGGGCAGCTCGAAATCCTCCTGCGAACCCGCGCGGCCCACGTCGCCGTCGTCGCTGTCGCCGATGCGCTCCTCGATCGAGGCCGCACCCGCGGCTCCCGCCGCCGCGACCACGGGCTCGGAAGGACGAGCCGACGAGGCGACCGGTGTGAGCACGTGGACGCCGACGTCCTCGTCGTCGTCGATCAGGTTGTCTTCGTCGAGCGGATGCTGGCGACGCGTGCGTGTCGGCTTCGCGGGCGCGCTCGCGACGGCCGCAGCGTTCGCCGCGTTCGTGCCGTTGTTCCCTGCTTCCGCCGCGACGAGCTTGTCGGCTGTCGCGCCGATGTCGTTGCCGCGCAAGAAGTCCCACAGCCCGAGCACCATGCGCCCGGTCCACAGCGACACGGAGCGCACGAGCGACTCGCCGCGCTCCTCGCGCCGCTTGCGCGCCCACTCGCCGAACGCCGCGAGCGCCGGATAGAACGCCATCTCGGTCGCGAGCATGAACGACACGACCGCGAGCACGGGCAAGAGGATCCACAGGCCGCCGTAGCCGAACTTTGCGACGAGCACGGGCGTGAGGCGGAATGCGAGCCAGCCGCCGGGCCCGTAGGGCGAACGCGCGGTCGGAGCCATCGCGCCTTCGGGATCGACGGCGAGTTGCACGATGCACGCGATCGAGAGCACGAAGCACAGACCCGCGACGAGGCGCAGTGACGCGAGCTTCACTTCCTTGCGCGCGACGAGCACCACGCCCCACGCGCAGCCGAGCACGCACAGGAACGCACCGGCGTTTCCAGCGGCCGCGAACGCGCCCTTGGCGTAGTAGTAGCCGACGAGTCCGCCCCAGTTGTAGCCCTGCGCCTGCGGATCGCTCGGCGGCGCATAGAAGCTCACCATCGAGACCGCGAGCCACAAAGACAGCGCGATCAAGAGGAGTCCCTTGATCTCTTGGATGTGCGCGGCGGTCTTGCGCTCTTCGGCGGGCGTGAGCTCGCGCTCGTCCTTGCCTTTGCGCTTCTTGGCCCCCGCGCCGTCCTTCGCGTCGCTCTCCGCCGGCGCACTGTCGTCCGCGCCGAACAGTCCGCGGGCCCACGCGCTCGCGCGCGCGAACAGTCCACCTTCCACCGACTTCGCA